>JAGQSN010000015.1 GCA_020439555.1 Acidimicrobiales bacterium
GGCGCCGACGCGGTCCGCAAGGAGATGTACGACTTCCACGACAAGGGCGGTCAGCACATCGCGCTGCGGCCCGAGGGCACGGCTTCGGTCGTGCGGGCGTTCGTGCAGCACCACCCGATGACGCCCTGGAAGGTCTGGTACGCGACGCCGGCGTTCCGTTACGAGAACGCGCAGGCAGGCCGGTTCCGACAGCACCACCAGGTCGGTCTCGAACTGCTCGGCACGGCAGACCCCGAGGCGGACGTCGAGGTGATAGCCGTCGCAGCGGAGTTCCTCGCTGAACTCGGGCTCCGTCAGGTGGAACTGCAGATCAACACCATGGGCACCCCCGAGGACCGGATCCGCTACGTGGAGGTTCTCCAGCGGTGGCTGCGCGAACGCGTCGGCTACCTGGACCCCGACGACCGCGACCGGGTCGAGGTGCACCCGATGCGGGTACTCGACTCGAAACGGCGTGCCACCCGCCAGGTCACGGCGGATGCCCCCGCGATCTCCGATCACCTCTCGACGGAGTCCGAGGCTCACTTCTCGCGCGTCCTCGAGGGTCTCAGGGCCCTCGGCATCGAACCGACCCTCGCACCTCGCCTGGTGCGAGGGTTCGACTACTACACCCACACCACCTTCGAGTTCGTGCCGACCCTGGTCGACAACGCCCAGGCGACGATCCTCGGAGGCGGCCGCTACGACGGACTGGTCGAGGAGTTGGGTGGGCCACCGACGCCGGGCATCGGTTTCGGGTCCGGTATCGAGCGCCTGCTCATCGCGTGCGACGCCGAAGGTGTCTTCACCACGCCGAAGGAGGCCGTGGACGTGTTCGTCGTGGACGTCACCGGTGGGGCTGTCGCTCGTGACATCACCCGGGAACTGCGTGCGGCGGGTATCCGCTGCGACCGGGCCTTCGACCAGCGCGCAATGCGTGCGCAGATGAAGGCTGCCGATCGCTCCGGAGCGCCCTACGCCGTGATCGTCGGTGATCAGGAACTCTCCGAAGGTGTCGTCACCGTCCGTCCGCTCGCCGAGTTCGGCGCCGAGCAGACGACGGTGGACCGCGCCGCCGTCGCGTCGCACCTGCGCGACGTCCTTTCCATCGGCTGAGGGCCCATCCGTCCTCCTCGACTCATCGATCAAGGAATCTTCAATGTCCGACATCCTCGGTCTCCGCACCCACCGCAACGGCGAACTGCGCGAGGACAACGTGGGAGACGCCGTCGTCCTCTGCGGTTGGGTCGCGAAACGCCGTGATCACGGGGGAGTGGCGTTCATCGACCTTCGTGACGCGTCGGGGGTGGTGCAGGTGGTCATCCACGACGAGGCCGTCGCTCATCCGCTCCGGTCCGAGTTCTGCCTGCGCGTAGCCGGGACCGTCACCCGTCGCCCGGAGGGCAACGACAACCCGAACCTGCCGACCGGCACCGTGGAGGTCGAGGCAGAGACCGTCGAAGTGCTCAACGAATCGGCCGTGCTCCCGTTCCCGATCGAGGAGCACGAGGCCACGCAGATCTCCGACGAGGTCCGCTACAAGTACCGCTACCTGGACCTTCGTCGCGCCGACTCCGCGGCCGCGATCCGGCTGCGCAGCGACGTGAACCGCGCCGCGCGCGCGGTCCTGCTCGGCGAGGGTTTCGTCGAGGTCGAGACACCGACGTTGACGCGCAGCACGCCCGAAGGTGCACGGGACTTCCTCGTGCCCGCACGTCTGCGTCCCGGCTCGTGGTACGCGCTCCCGCAGAGTCCGCAGTTGTTCAAGCAGCTCCTGATGGTCGGTGGTCTGGAGCGCTACTTCCAGATCGCTCGCTGCTACCGGGACGAGGACTTCCGGGCCGACCGTCAACCCGAGTTCACCCAGTTGGACGTCGAGATGAGCTTCGTCACCGAGGACGACGTGATCGCCCTGGCGGAGCGGATCCTGGTCGACCTCTGGCGTCTCGTCGGTCACGAGATCGCCACGCCGATCCCGCGCATCACCTACGCGGACGCCATGGAGCGTTACGGCTCCGACAAGCCCGACCTGCGCTTCGGAGTCGAGCTCACCGACTGCACCGAGCTGTTCGCCGGAACGTCCTTCGGTGTCTTCCAGGCCCCCTACGTCGGTGCGGTCGTGTACCCCGGCGGTGCGTCCCAGACCCGCAAGCAGCTCGACGCCTGGCAGGACTGGGCCAAGGCGCGCGGTGCCAAGGGTCTGGCGTACGTGCTCATCGGTGACGACGGCGAGATGAAGGGGCCGGTCGCCAAGAACCTGTCCGAGGACGAGAAGGACCGTCTGCCGGGTCACGTCGGAGCCGAGGCGGGAGACGCCATCTTCTTCGCGGCGTCCACCCCACGTGCGGCGCGGACGCTGCTCGGCGCCGCCCGCAACGAGATCGCTCGACAGGCCGGTCTCATCGACGACGATGCGTGGGCTTTCACATGGGTGGTCGACGCGCCCCTGTTCGAACCGACCTCGGAGACCGACGACGTCGCGGTGGGGTCCGGGGCGTGGACCGCCGTGCACCATGCGTTCACGTCCCCGAAGCCCGAGTGCATGGACACCTTCGACACCGACCCGGGCGCCGCGCTCGCCTACGCCTACGACATCGTCTGCAACGGCAACGAGATCGGCGGCGGTTCGATCCGTATCCACCGCCGTGACGTCCAGGAGCGAGTCTTCGCCGTCATGGGGCTCAGTCCGGAGGAGGCGGACGAGAAGTTCGGGTTCCTGCTCGAGGCGTTCCGCTACGGGGCCCCGCCCCACGGTGGGATCGCATTCGGTTGGGACCGGATCTGTTCACTGCTGAGCGCCACCCCGTCGATCCGCGAGGTGATCGCGTTCCCGAAGACGGGCGGCGGTTTCGATCCGCTGACCGCCGCCCCGGCGCCGATCACCGCCCAGCAGCGCAAGGAGGCCGGTGTGGACGCCAAGCCGGAGTCCCCGGCGGCGGCCAAGGTCGACACCTCCAAGGGCTCCTGAGCCAGGGCGACGATGGCCGACGACCTGTTCGGGGCTGCCGCCGAGGAACAGCTCGCCAGCCGCGCCCCGCTGGCGGATCGCCTGCGTCCGATGCGGCTGGCCGACATCGTCGGTCAGGACCATCTGGTCGGTGAAGGCAGGCCTCTGAGGGTCCTGATCGAGTCCGACCGGCTCTCGTCGGTGATCCTGTGGGGACCGCCGGGTACCGGCAAGACCACCCTGGCACGGGTCATAGCGGGTCACACCTCGAAGGCGTTCGAGACCCTGTCGGCGGTGACGGCCGGCGTGAAGGACGTGCGGGAGGTGGTGGCCCGGGCCGAGCACCGGCTCGGGGAGCGGGGGCAGGGAACGATCCTGTTCCTCGACGAGGTGCNNCACCGGTTCAACAAGGCGCAGCAGGACGCCCTGCTCCCATCGGTCGAGTCGGGACTGCTGACGCTGGTCGGGGCAACCACCGAGAACCCGTACTTCGAGGTGAACCCACCGCTGCTGAGCCGATCGACGTTGTTCCGCCTCAACGCCCTGTCCGTCGACGCGGCCCGCGACCTGGTTATGCGTGCCCTGGAGTTGGAAGGTGCCGATGCCGACGAGGCCGCGGTCGACCACCTCGCGTCACGCGCCAATGGCGACGGTCGCCACACACTCACGAGCCTCGAGGTCGCGGTGGCGCTCGCCGGGGAACGTGCCCGCCGCGGGAACTCGGGTAGACCTCGGGTGACGCTCGCAGACGCCGAGGCTGCACTCGGCACCAAGGCGATGCGCTACGGGCGTGACGACCACTACGACGTCATCTCGGCATTCATCAAGAGCATCCGGGGTTCGGACGCCGACGCCGGTCTCTACTGGCTGGCGACGATGCTCGAAGCGGGGGAGGACCCTAGGTTCATCGTGCGCCGGTTGATCATCCTGGCGTCGGAGGACGTGGGGGAGGCAGACCCGATGTCGCTCGTGGTCGCCGTGGCCGCAGCTCAGGCCGTCGAACACGTCGGACTGCCCGAGGCCCAGCTCAACCTGGCACAAGCTGTGATCCACCTCGCCACGGCCCCGAAGAGCAACCGCTCCACGACGGCGATCGCAGCAGCGCGGGCAGACGTTCGGGAGCGTCCGTCGTCGGGGGTGCCGGCACACCTGCGCGACGGCCATTACCAGGGTGCCGCCACTCTCGGACACGGCAAGGGGTACCGCTACCCGCACGACGACCCGAGCGGTTGGGTCCCTCAGCAGTACAGGCCGCCGGAGGTGGAGGGTCGCACGTACTACGAACCGTCGCCTCATGGTCACGAAGCGCGCATAGCGGAGAGAATGAGGGAGCGGTTCGACCGCCGCGACACGGCCGCTGGCCCCGAATCCACCGCCACCCCTCCCGAAACGGCGTAGGTTCCGGTCGGTATGCGACGGATTCCTACGCCATTTCGTACGGGTGGGGTGAGTCCCGTTCTGGCCGAGATGTCCGCCGCGGACCTCGCCATCGTCGTGGTCACGGCATGCAGCATCGTGGCGGTCGTTGCGATCGTGGTCGCGTTGGGGCGGCTGCTGGCCTCTGTGCGGTCACTCACGAGAACCGTCGAGGAACTGAACGCTCAGGTCGAACCCCTGGTCGAGGACCTGCGCGTCGCTCTCGTCGAGGCGAACGAGGAACTCGACCGGATCGATCGACTCGTCGGTAGCGCCGAGTCGATCTCGGCGACCGTCGATGCGACTTCCAAGCTCGCCTACCGGGCGCTGTCCGCTCCGGTCATCAAGACGGTTGCGGTCACATCCGGTGCCGGCCGGGCAGCACGTCGACTTCGAAGGGAGCGCTGATGTTCAAGAGGGTCTTCTGGATGTCGACCGGCATGGCGGTCGGTGCGGCGGGCGCGTTCTGGGCCAAGCGTCGTGTGGAGGAGACCGTCGAGCGGTACATGCCCGAGCAGGTTGCAGATCGGGCGGCCACCTCGGCACGCAATCTGTCTGCGACGGTCCGTGCAGCGGCTGCGGAAGGTCGCGAAGTGATGCGCGACACCGAGGCCGAACTCCGGGCGAGGGTGGAGGAGAGAACGTTCGTGGGGCAGCGACCTGAGGCCTGGTCGCCCGCGTCGACCCGCCACGGACCCGCCGGTCAGGTGCGCAGGCACCGTCCCAACCGTCGTCGGTGACCGGCCTGGACAATGGTGACGAGCGCCAAGGTCGCGGTGACGGATCCGGAGGCCGGTAGAAAGCGAATCCCGGGGCTCGACGGTCTTCGAGCGATCGCCGTTGTAGCCGTTCTCGCCTACCACGCGGGCTTTCGATGGGCGTCGGGTGGATACCTGGGCGTCTCACAGTTCTTCACCCTGTCCGGCTTCCTCGTGGGTGGGCTGCTATTGCGCGAGCGCAGCCGATCCGGCGCGATTGCGCTGTCCAGGTTCTGGGCCCGGCGGTTCCGGCGACTGCTTCCAGCAGCGTCGCTGGGGATCCTCCTGGCGGCGGTCTATGCCGGAACCGCCGGGACTCTCGAACAGGCCTCCGCGCTCCCGCGACAAGCCTTCGCGGCCGCCCTGTACGTCTCGAACTGGCAGCAGATCGGCGCGCACACCGGCTACGCCTCGATCTTCCAGCAGCCATCGCCGGTGCAGCACTACTGGTCGCTCTCGATCGAGGAGCAGTTCTACCTCGCGGCACCCCTGGTGATACTCGCCCTGTTCAAGCTTCTGCGCTCGCGCGCGCCGATCGCGGCCGTGCTCGCTGTATCGACGTTTGCTGCGGCCGTATGGACCTCCCACATGTTCGGCTCCGGCGTCAGGTTCGACCGTGTCTACTTCGGTACCGGGACTCGTATGGCGGAGATCCTCGGCGGTGTTGCTTTCGCCGCGCTGGCCATGAGCCGACCGATGGGTGCCCCGTTCGCTTCGCTTCGTACGAGACGCGTGGTCGGATGGTGTGGCGCGGTGGCGCTGGCCTTGTCGGTCTGGACGATGCATGCCGTCGTGCTCGAGTCGACGATCCTCTGGCGTGGCGGGATGTTGTTGTTCACCTTCGCGACGATCGCCGTGATCGCCGGAGTGCTCGCCGACGTGGGCCCGTTGTGTCTGCTGAGCCGGGGTCCACTGCCTCTCATCGGCCGCATCAGCTACGGGATCTACGTCTACCACTGGCCCGTGTTCCTGTGGATCGACGAGGAAAGGACGGGACTGTCTCCGTGGCCGTTGTTCGCCGTGAGGCTCGCGGTGACCGGTGTGCTCGCGCTGGCGTCGTTCCGTTTCGTGGAGGAACCCGTCCTGGAGGGTCTGAGCCTCGGGCTCCCACGACTGGCCCGGTGGGCGTGCGTCCCGACCGCGATTGCGGTCGTCGTCGCCACTTCCTTCGTCGTGGCGCACGTGCGGCCCTCCCCACCACCGAAGACGTTCGGGGCCGAGAAGATCGCCGACGCGCCATCGGCGAACGACGATCCGACCCTGGACGTGCTCGTCCTCGCCGACGCTTCGGGTCGTTCGGTAGCGGCGGAGCTGAAGCGGAAGGCGGATCAGGATCCTGGACTTGACGTCACGGTCGGACCCGAGGTCGTCTGCAGGTCGATAGTGAACAGTCACAGCGGGAGGATTTGTTCGGACTGGAACGAGAAGTGGCCGGCGCTGGTGCGGCGAGTGGACCCCGATGTCGTGCTCCTGTTCTACGGAGGCCCCTCCGAGGAGGACCTCCGCCGCATGGATCCTGCGGCCGATCCCTTCGACCTCGCGCGTGAGGTCCTGTCCTCGGCGGTGGACGTGCTCGGGGAGCGGGGCGCGCCGACGGTCTGGTCGGCGCCGTCCCCGGATCTGGCCGGGGCTGTCCAACGTGAACGAGAGCCGTTCTTCAGGGCGGTCCGCTACCTGTTCAGCAGCGACAGCAGGTTGCGCAAGTCGGACGGCATCGGTCGTCCGACAGGGCCCGACGATCGGAAGTTCGCCTCATCTGCGGCGGCGACCCTGCTCGGCAACTTGCGTGCCAACCGGCGCCGGACCGGCGGGGACGCCGGCAGGGTGATGGTCGTCGGCGACTCACAGGCGCAGTCGCTGGCTTTCGGTCTTGCCCGGTGGTCCGAGGGGCACAGCGGACCAGTCGTCTGGGACGCAGCGCTCGGCGGATGCGGGGTCGTCGGCGGCGGCTCGACGATCGGGATCGAAGGCAACTCGCTGGCACCCCCGAGCGCCGGTTGCAACGGACTCGTCGAAGAGTGGGGGCGAGGCGTTCGTCGCTTCCAACCGGATCGCATACTGGTCTGGACGAGCCTCAGGGACCTCCAACCCCGCAAGCTCGAAGGTTGGGGCGACGTGCGCTTCATCGGGGACGCGGAGTTCGACGCCCACGTGTTGTCGTCGTACGTGAAGGTGGTCGATGCCCTGAGCGTCACAGGAGCTCGGATCACCTGGATCGTTCCGCCGTGCATCAAGCGCGTCGTGTTCGGCTACGACGGCCGCGGTTCACCCTTCGACACCGAGTCGATCGACCACCTCCGGGACGTGATCATCCCCGAGCTGGTGAAGAAACGCCCACGGATCGACCTGTACGACATGGGCGACCTGCTGTGTCCCGACGACGTGTTCCGCGAGAAGGTTGCAGGCGTCGGGGCCCTCCGCCCGGACGGTCTCCACCTCTCTGCCAACTCTGCCGCCTGGGTGGCGAACGAGGTCGGCCCGGAACTGCTCGACGTCGGCAGGTGAGAGCGGGGCAGGCCGACGAGGTTCGGGCATCGGGGCGCGCGGGACCGCTCTGTAGGCTGGGCGTTCCGCCCGGGAGACGGTCTCCCGGACAGCAAGTCGACACCGGAGAACCCACGAGACCATGCACCCGCAGGAGCTACGCCGGGCCTGGACGGAGTTCTGGACCGCTCGTGGACACACCGACGTCGAGTCGGCCGGTCTGATCCCTCACCACCCGTCCGCCCCGATGTTCACGAACTCGGGGATGATGCCCTTCGTCCCGTACTTCGCCGGCGAGGAACAGGTGCCCTGGGAGCCGCCGCGGGTCACCTCGATCCAGCGTTGCGTTCGTCTCGGCGGCAAGCACAACGACCTGGACGCGATCGGGCGTTCGCCGAGGCACCTGAGCTTCTTCGAGATGCTCGGGAACTTCAGCTTCGGGGACTACTTCAAGGCCGATGCGATCCGCTGGGCATGGGAGTTCTCGACCGAGGTCCTGTCCCTCGACCCCGAACGTATCTGGGTGACGTGCCACGTCGAGGACGACGAGGCGGTCCAACTGTGGGTCGACGAGGTCGGGTTCCCTGTCGAGCGGATCCAGCGTCTCGACAAGGACAACTTCTGGGAGATGGGCGACACCGGTCCCTGTGGGCCGTCGTCGGAACTCTTCTGGGACTTCGGTTCGGAGTTCGGACCCGACGGAGGTCCGGCGAACCCTGCAGCAGGGGACCGCTACGTCGAGTACTGGAACCTCGTGTTCCAGCAGTTCTTCCGCCGCGACGACGGGACGCTGCGTCCGCTCGCCAGCCAGAACATCGACACGGGTGCGGGCCTCGAACGGATACTCGCGGTGACGATCGACCGCGCGAGCGTGTTCGACACCGACGAGCTCGCGAGCCTGGTTCGACGGGCCGAGGAGCTGACGAAGGTGCCTCTCGGCGCCGGGACCGAGACCGACGTCGCCCTGAAGTTGCTCGCCGATCACGCCCGGACGATGACCTTCCTGGTCGCCGACGGGGTGGTGCCGTCGAACGAGGAGCGCGGCTTCGTCCTCCGTCGGATCATCAGGCGGGCGATCCGGTTCGCCTACCTGCTCGGGGTAGAGGACCCGATCACCCCGGCTCTCGCCGAACACACCACCGAGATGATGGGCGAGGCGTACCCGGTCCTGCGGGACCAGGCGGACCTGGTCGAGGCGACCCTCGAACGTGAGGAGGAACAGTTCCGTCGGACGCTGCGCAGCGGGCTGGCGATCCTCGACGACGCGCTGGCGGACGTTCCCGACGGCGGCGAGCTCTCGGGTGCTGTCGCGTTCCAGCTGCACGACACCTACGGGTTTCCCCTCGACGTCACCGCCGAGATCGTCGAGGGCCGGGGCAGGACGTTGGACCGAGCCGGCTTCGACGAGGCAATGGCCGAGCAGAGGCAACGGGCTCGCGCCGCCGGGAAGAAGGGGTCACTCGCCGCAGGCGACGAGGCGGACGCTTTCGCTGCGATCCTCGACGAACACGGCACGACGGAGTTCGTCGGCCGGGAGGTGCTCGACGTGGACGCCCGGATCGTTGCCGTGGTGCCGGGAGAAGGCGGCACGGTGAGCGTCTTCCTCGACCGGACCCCCTTCTACGCGGAGAGCGGTGGCCAGGTCGGCGACACGGGCGCGATGAGCGGGGAAGGTTTCGTGGGGACGGTCACCGACACGACTTACGCCGTTCCCGGAGTGGTGCGTCACGTCGTCTCGGTGTCGGAGGGCGCCCCCGTTGCCGGCATGACCGTTCGTGCGGCAATCGACGTGGAACGCCGGGACGCCATCCGACGGAACCACACCGCCACGCACCTCTACCACTGGGCATTGCGCGAGGTGCTCGGAACCCATGTGAAACAACAGGGTTCGCTCGTCGCACCGGACCGGCTGCGGTTCGACTTCAGCCACTTCGAGGCGATGACCCCCGAACAGATCCGTGAAGTGGAGGACCTCGTGAACGCGGACGTCCTCGCCAACGACCCCGTGCGCCACTTCGAGACCACGAAGGACGAGGCGACGAACCTCGGGGCCATCGCCTTCTTCGGTGAGAAGTACGGCGACATCGTCCGCGTTCTGGAGGCAGGCCCGCACTCGACCGAGCTGTGCGGTGGCACGCACGTGCGACGTACAGGCGACATCGGGCCATCCAAGATCATCTCGGAGAGTTCCATCGGGTCGAACCTGAGACGCATCGAGGCGATCACCGGGTTCGGGCCGATCGACCGCATCCGGGCCGAGGAAGCCGAGCTGTCCGAGGTAGCGCAGCGGGTCGGGGTGCCCCGCACCGAACTCCTGGACGGGGTCGACAAGCGACTGGCCGAGCTGAAGGACCTCCGCGACGAGGTGAAGGCGCTGAAGGCGAAGCTCGCCACCGGCGGAGCCGGCGACCTTGCTGCCGGTGCAGTCGACGGTGTCGTCGTCGCCCGCGTCGACGGGCTCGCACGCGACGACCTGCGGAGCCTCGGCGTAGCGGTGCGGGATCGGGATGGCGTTCGCGGCGTCGTCCTCATTGGTGCTCCCGAAGGTGGAGGTGTGGCCCTGGTCGCAGCCGTCGCCCCCGAGAGCGGCCTCGATGCAGGCGCCCTGATCGCGGATGCAGCGCGCACCGTCGGTGGAGGCGGGGGCAGGAACCCGGAGATCGCGGTGGCCGGCGGAAAGGACGCGTCGAAGATCGATGCGGCGCTCGAACAGGCACGCGCGGCCGCCGGGCTCACCTGACCGTGAGGGTGTTGGCACTGGACCTGGGGGCCAAGAGGATCGGCGTCGCCGTCTGCGACGCGGACGGGACGGTCGCCACACCCGTCACCACCATCGAGCGGACCCGGGACCGACAGCGCCTTCACCGCGAGATCGCCCGTCTGGTCCAGGACTGGGAGGCCGAGCTCGTGCTGCTCGGACTTCCGATCGATCTCGACGGCAACGTCGGTCCAGCGGCGGCGTCGGTCCTGGCGGAACGCGACGAGCTCGCTTCGATCGTGCCGGTACCGATCGAGGTCCACGACGAGCGATTCACCACGCGCATCGCCGACCGCGCACTCAGGGAACGCGGGGACATGGACGCCAGGGCACGCAGGAAGGTCGTCGACATGGTCGCGGCTTCGGTGATCCTGCAAGATTGGCTCGACAGCGGCGGCCGGGACCGGCCCGTCGAGGAGGGGACGCAATGATCGGGAGTTCCGACAGGTGACCGACGAACGGGGCGACGAGCAGGACGCCTTGGCGGAAGCACGATCCGAGGAGCCGGGCCGGCGGGGACCGGCGACCCCGCCGCGCCGTGGGACACGTACCGAACCCGGGGCGGCAGGAGTCCCTGGACGACCCGGAAGCGTCGTGGTCGAACCGAGCGGCGAGCACCGGGTGACGGCCATCGCCGGCGGTTACCTCGATGAGGACTACGACGACTTCGACGACATCCCGCCGGGAAAGCTCCCCAGGTGGGTGCTCGTCCTCGGCGGGATCGTCCTGGTCATGGCCCTGCTCGGCGGATCGGTCAAGTGGTGGTACGACCGCCAACTCGATCCACCCGGCGGACCCGGTGACAACGTCGCTGTTCAGATCCCCCAGGGCGCCTCGACCAGCGGTATCGGCGCCATTCTGGAGCGCGAAGGCGTGATCCCGAACTCGATGGTCTTCAACTTCTACGCGAGTCGCAAGGGAGCGGGACCCTTCGACGCCGGCGCCTACATGTTCCGCAAGAACTCTTCGGTGGATCAGGCCTTGGACGTCCTCGCCGCGGGACCGACCGGTCGTACGGTCGATAGTGAGGTCGCGAAGCTCACGATCCCCGAAGGCCTGACGATCGAGGAGATCGTCGCCCGCACCTCTTCGAAGATCCCTCGTCTGACAGCTCGGTCGCTCGAAGCTGCGCTGAAGGACGGACAGGTCGAGTCCGCGCTTCGACCGAAAGGACAGAAGTCGTTCGAAGGGCTGCTCTTTCCGGCCACCTACGACATCGGACCGGACCGCTCGGCCGCCGATGTCCTGAGCCTGCTCGCCGACGAGATGCTGACCCGGGTCGAGGGCCTCGACCCGGAGGTGGCAGTGCGCCGAGTCAACGCCCGTTACGGACTGGATCTCGACACCTACGACCTGATCAAGATCGCCTCGATGGTCCAGGCCGAGGCAGGCGGAGCGGAGGAGGCGCCCAAGATCGCGGCCGTCATCTACAACCGCCTGGCCAAGAAGTCAGCGGCGTACACGCTCGGGATCGACGCTGTGGACGAGTACGGTGCCGCTCTTCTGGGCGTCGACGTGGCGACGTTCCGTAGGGAACATCCGGACGACCCCTACAACACCCGCAAGGTGGCCGGCCTCCCGCCGACTCCGATCGGTGCACCGGGTGACTACGCGCTGGACGCAGCGTTCAACCCGGCCGACGGCCCCTGGATGTACTACGTGCTGACCGACCCTGGCGTGCACACGTTCGCTGTGACCGACGCCGAGTTCCAGGCGGCCAAGGCGATCTGCGTGCGAAAACGGCTCGGCTGTGGACGCTGACCGGATCCCGACGGGGACGACGACGCTCGCGGCCGTCATCGGCCACCCCGTACGGCATTCCCGTTCACCGGTGATCGCCGCCGCTGCGTTCCAGTCCGCCCGGGCGGACTGGACGATGGTGGCTCTCGACGTCGAGGCGCGAGCCGGAGCGGAAGCGGTGCGGGCGGTCCGGACGCTCCACCTCGGCGGCCTGATGGTCACGATGCCACACAAGTCGGACGTGATTGCTGCCCTGGATGGCCTGACCCCGGCAGCGCAGGCGTTGGGTGCGGTCAACTCCATAGCCTGGGAGGGTGACCAGCTCGTCGGCGACAACACCGACGGGGCCGGCCTCGTCGACTCCCTGTCGGCCGATCAGGGTTTCGATCCCAGGGGGCACCGCTGCGTCGTCGTCGGCGCCGGCGGAGCTGCCCGGTCGATCGTCTGGGCGTTGGCGGACGCCGGCGCATCCGAGGTCGTGGTGCTCAACCGCACGGCGGAGCGGGCGGAGATCGCGGCGGCGCTCGCAGGGGACCGAGGCCGTGTCGGTTCGGTCGAGTCCGTGGGAGACGCCGACCTGGTCGTCAACGCGACCTCCGTCGGAATGGGGGCCGACCCCGGGTCCGACACTCCGGTGCCGTTCGACACCTCCGTCCTTCGCGCTGGTCAGATCGTGGTGGACGCCGTCTACCAGCCGCTGGAGACGCCGTTGCTGCGTGCCGCAGCCGAGATGGGCGCGATCCCTGTCGACGGTGTCGGGATGTTGGTTCACCAGGCCGCCCGGACGATTCGTCGCTGGATCGGTACGGAACCGGACATCGCTGCCATGAACGAGGCCGCACGAACGACGCTTTGACGAGGAGCGGTGCAGGTACGGCCACATCAGTGGCTACCCGGACGCGCGGGCATTTGCCGGCCCGGAAGGCTAGCGTCGCGACGCGTTCCGAACGCGAAACCTTGAGGTTCATCGACTCGATGCCGATGGAACGCATCACGCATCACCGTTCGTCCTGAGGAGGACCCCGTGGCACTACAGGGAGACCTTGCATCCTTCGCCCTTCCCGACGTGCTCCGTCTGTTGGCAGGAACCGCCAAGACCGGGCGGCTGACGATCGAGGGTTCGCCACACACCGGTGAGGTCTGGTTCCGCGAGGGCGAGATCGCCGGCGGCACCGTGACGAGCCGTCCGAGCGCGTCCGCGGCGGCCGAGATCGTCTACGAACTGCTCCAGTTCGACCAGGGTTCGTTCGCTTTCGACGACGACGACGTCGTCGAGGGTTCGGACTCGGCGGAGGTGGAGGGAGCCCTCGCGGAGGCGGAGCGACTCCAGGCCGAGTGGGATGACGTGACCCAGGTCGTTCCCTCGTTGGACCACTGGCTCGAGATGACGCCGGAGCTCGCAACGGGCGAGGTAACGCTCGACGGGGATCAGTGGCGTCTGCTCGCTGTGATCGCGGGTGGGGCCCCGGTGCAGACGGTGGCGAAGCAGTTCAGCGAGAGCGATCTCGCCGCGAGCAAGCGGGTCAAGGCCATGGCCGAGTCGGGCCTCGTGACCGTCTCCGAACCGAGGTCGGTCGTGGCGACCGACTCCTGGACGGAGCACCGCGGTGAAGAGTTGATTCTGGACGAAGGCGACGACTTCGACGAGGAGACCGAGGGAGACCTCGTGCACCTGAGCGCCGAGGAAGGTCCGGTGGTGCTCGAGACGAGTGAGGACGCTCTCCTGCCGGAACCCCTGCCCGGGGAAGGAACCTCGTTCACGGCGGAAGCCGGTGAGGTCGACGCGGCCGCGTTCCACGTCGATGCTCCGGACGCCCCGTTGGCAGGCGCCGATGCCGAAGGTGCATCGGAGGACGCCTTCGCCGCTCCTTCGATCGACAATGCCCCTGAAGCAGACGCCGGGGACCCGGCCTTGGCGTGGGACGCCCTCGCCGGCGACACGAGCGAGATCGGTACGTCGGAGGAGGCGTTCCGTGCGGTCGGTTGGGACGAGAACCCACCCGTCGATCACCTCGACGGTGACAAGGACGACGATCCCGACCGCAGCTCTCTGCTGAAGTTCCTGTCGAGCGTCAAGCCCTGAGCCGAGGTCGGTCGGCCTGCACAGTCCGTTCAGCCTGACCGGCGTGCCCCATAGCGGCAGTTAGTGTGCCGCCGATGAACGACGCTCTCCTGCTCGTCATGCTCGGCGCGTTCGGCCTCGCTGTCGGTTCGTTCCTGAACGTCGTCATTGTGCGGGTTCCTTCCGGCGAGTCCGTTCTTCGGCCGCCGTCGAAGTGCCCGCAGTGCGAGAGCCCGATAGCTCCGCGTGACAACATCCCCGTGCTGTCGTGGATTCTCCTGCGCGGTCGCTGCCGATCCTGCGGCAAGGAGATCCCGGCCGGCTATCCGCTGGTCGAGGCAGCCAACGCGGTGCTCTGGGTGGTGGCCGGCATCCGCTTCGGCGCGACCTGGCCTCTGGTCCCGTACGCGCTGCTCTTCTCGGTCCTGCTCGCTCTCTCGGTGATCGACCTGGAGCTGTACCTGCTGCCGAACAAGATCACCTACCCGGCGATGATCGTGTCGGTTCCGGCGGTCGTGGCCCTCTCCTACGCAGCGACCGACAACCCGGGACGTCACATCACGGCGTCGCTGGCGTCGGGTCTGCTCTACTCCGGCTTCCTCGCGGTCATGTTGATCGGCTTCGAGTTGGTCACGAAGAAGCAGGGCATGGGGATGGGCGACGTGAAGCTCGCAGTGATCCTCGGAATCTGGGTGGGATGGATCGAACCCGTTCTCGTGGTCTACTCGCTGATCGCTGCCAGCATCCTCGGACTGATCGTGGGCGTCGGTGTCCTTCTCGTGCGGCGTGAATCACGGCCCTACCCGTTCGGCCCTTGGCTCGCGATGGGGGCGATGGCGGTGATCATCTGGTCGGAGCCGATCCTCGACGCGATCGGCTTGTCCTGAGCGCAACGGCTTCGTCGGTCCTCGGTGACGACCGGTAGCTTTGCCGCCGTGATCCGATTCCTGACCGCCGGCGAATCCCACGGACCGGCCCTGGTCGTAGTTCTCGAGGGGGTGCCGGCAGGGTTGGAGCTGAGCACCGCCGACATCGCGGGCGAGCTCGCTCGGCGGCGCCTCGGTTTCGGTCGCGGTCCCCGGATGCGCTTCGAGGAGGACGTCGTCGAGTTCCTCGGTGGAGTGCGCCATGGTCGGACCCTCGGTTCGCCGATCGCCGTGCAGATCGCCAACACGGAATGGACCCGCAATCCGGAGAAGTGGGGTACTGAGATGTCCCCGGCAGCGGAGGACGGTCCCACCGTCGCACCGTTGACCCAGGTACGGCCTGGCCATGCGGACCTGGCCGGGATGCAGAAGTACGGCTTCACCGATGCCCGGGACGTGCTCGAAAGGGCGTCGGCTCGGGAGACCGCCGCTCGCGTCGCCGCCGGAGCTGTGGCGAAGAAGCTCCTCGCGAAGCTCGGTGTCCGGATCGTTTCGCACGTCGTACAACTCGGTCCGGTCCGTGTTCCGGCTGGTGTTCGGCCCGGCCCGGAAGACCTGGATCGTGTCGACGAGAGCGAGGTTCGCTGTATCGACGCAACTGCCGCCGACGAGATGATCAAGGAGATCCGCAGCGCGGCGAAGGACGGTGACTCGCTCGGCGGCATCATCGAGGTGGTCGCCTACGGCGTCCCGGTCGGTCTCGGAAGCCACGTGCACTGGGACCGCAAGCTCGACTCCGCGCTCGCGCGCTCGGTGATGAGCATCCAGGCGGTGAAGGGAGTCGAGATCGGCGACGGTTTCGAGGTGGCCGGTCGACGTGGCAGCGACGCGCACGACGCTGTGACCTGGTCCCAGGACGACGGGTACAGACGCTCTTCGAGTCTCGCGGGTGGCGTCGAAGGCGGAATCTCCACCGGTGAACCGCTCGTGGTCCGTGCTGCCATGAAACCCCTGGCGACCCTCAACAGGCCGACCCTCGCCACCGTGGACGTGCTGTCCAAGGAGGCGGGCGTGTCCTTCAAGGAGCGCACCGACGTGACGGCAGTGCCGGCTTGCGGGGTCGTCGCGGAGCACATGGTCGCCCTGACCCTCGTCGACGAGGTCGCCCGGAAGTTCGGTGGCGACTCGGTCGATGAACTCGTGAGGAACCACCAAGGTTTCCTGGACGCGCTCGCCCAGGGTCCAGTCGGTGTCTGATCGCCTCCGCGGGCCGCGCCACGTGGTCCTCGTCGGGCTGATGGGATCCGGCAAGACCACTGTGGGCAAGAAGGTCGCGAAGTTGCTCGGTGTCCGGTTCGTCGACGCCGACGTGGAGTTGGAGGCCAGGACCGGGCGTTCGGTGGCGGACTGGTTCGCAGCGGAAGGGGAAGCAGGATTCAGGCGCGCGGAGGCCGATCTTCTGACCTCACTGCTCGAAGACGCGGAACCCTCGGTGATCGGCGCCGGAGGAGGCGTCGTCGTGCAGGCCGACAATCGACGGCGCCTGAAGGGGACCGGCGCAACCGTGGTCTACCTGCACGGGGAACCCGGATTCCTCGCCGCCAGGGTCCAGAAGAAGCCGCACCGTCCGCTTCTCGAAGGTCGAGACCCTGCGCAGCTCTTCGATGACATGTATGAGAGGCGCGACCCCTGGTACCGGGAGGTGGCGGACGTGGTGGTCGAGGTACGCCCACATCACGAGGCCGGATCGAAGCCGAAATGGCGGATCGCCGAGTCGGTCGTCGACGCGTTGGAGGAGAGGGGTGATGTGCGGAGAGTCGCACCGGAGAACGAGGTCGAGGTCAGATGATCGAACTCGAGGTACCGCTCGGCGAGCGCAGCTACCCCGTGGTCGTCGGGGCGGGGGCGAGACACCGCCTTGGTGACGTCCTTCCCGACGGGGTCCAGAGGGTCGCAGTGGTGACCCAGGCCTCGATTCCGGTTGCGGTGGATCCAGGTGTCGATCACCGCGTCTTCACGATCCCGGAAGGCGAGGTGGGCAAGAACATCGCGACCGTCGAGCGGTTGTGCCGGGACTGGGCAGCCTGGGGTCTCACCCGGGGTGACTGCGTGGTGGCCGTCGGCGGAGGAGTGGTGACCGACACCGCCGGGTTCGCAGCCGCGGTCTATCACCGAGGCGTGCCGGTCCTGCACGTGGCGACGACACTGCTCGGGCAGGTCGACGCGGCGATCGGCGGCAAGACCGGCGTGAACCTCCCGGAGGGGAAGAACCTCGTCGGGTCGTTCTGGCAGCCCTCAGCGGTCCTGTGTGACACGGAGGTGCTGGCGACGCTGCCCGCGCGGGAGTACCGGAACGGTCAGGGCGAGATGGCGAAGTACGCGTTCCTGGGTGTCGATGATCTGCAGGATCTGCCGATCGACGAAGCTGTCGCCGCCTGTGTGCGTTGCAAGGCTGATGTCGTCGGCTCCGATGAGCGGGAGGGAGGGCGACGCGCGGTGCTGAACTACGGCCACACGCTCGGTCACGCACTCGAGACCGCCGGCCGCTACGACCTCCGTCACGGCGAAGCGGTGGCGATCGGCCTCGTCTATGCGGCGGAGTTGGCGCTGCGTCTCGGCAGGATCGACGAAACACGCGTGGCCGAACACCGAGCGGTCGTCTCTGCCTATGACCTTCCGATGAACCTCCCGCCCGGCGTCGACGCCGACCGGATCATCGAACTGTTCGGTCGGGACAAGAAGGCCGTCGGTGGCATCACGTTCGTCCTCGACGGCCCATCGGGTGTGGAGGCCGTGAAGGTGTCGGACCGGCAGTTGCTCGGTCAGGCGTTGGAAGCGATCGCCTGACCGAGCGGGCTGCGCGTTCTACCCGAGTCGGAGGTGTCAGTGCCCGGCGTGTGACGCCTCGGCACCCATGTTCATGTCGTCCCGGGTGTGGTGGCACGGGTCCAACGGGTCCCAGACCGCACCCCCGTTGCGGATGCAGGGAACCATGCCGGCGTACACGTCCGGCGAGTACTCCTGGCCGGGAATCGTCCACATGTGGAGCATGTAGTAGTTCGACAGGTTGACGTTGACGCCACCCATCGCCGTGCACGTCGCGTCGCTGACGTTGAATCCGATCTGCTGGGCGTCGCTGAGGCGGTGGCAGATCCACGGGTGATGGTGCCACCAGTCGTTGTTGCCCGGGAATCCTTCCGGTGGCAGTCCGGTGTCGGTGCGGACGTAGTAGTCGAATCCGACGAGACGGGCGTTCGGGCCGTTCCCGTCGAACTGCAGGACGTCGGGTCGCGTCGGGTCGAAGATCCCGTCGAGGCCCACCGCGTCGAGAATCGGGTTGAAGCGGTCGAAGTTCGGGTCCGTCAACATCTCGGGCGTGACCCCACCGCGAACGTGGTGGGTTCCCATCCCCGGGACGTATGGAGTGACCTTGGTCCAGCCGTCGGCCTCGGCGTCGGCTGCCGTGGGCCACTGCATCGCCCAGGCGTTCGCCTCGTCGATCCAGGCTGACAGTTGGTCACACTGTTCCCACGTGAGCGGAGCCTTGTGGGTGCCGGCGTACCAGTCGACCGTGCCCGCGGCCGGACCTTCGGTCACCGGGATCTCCTCGGTGGGTGCGCACCACCACGGCACCGGGTTGCCGTCCTCCTGGGCGATCCTGGCCATGTCGACGAATCGACACGAAGTGAGCAATAGGACGGTTGTGGCGACGACCGCGGCCAGACGTGCCTTCCGCATGATGAAACCCCCTGGTTTGCGGTGACGCAGGTCACCGTACCGGAGGAATCCGAATCGTGCCTTCGGAGTCGACCCGCTCTGCGATGCTGGACCGGTGACGACGACATCGACGGTCCTGCTGCTGTCGGGCCCGAACCTGAACCTTCTGGGCGAACGGGACCCTGCGGTGTATGGCACTGCCACCCTGGCCGACCACGTCGCGACGGCGGAGGCTGCGGCCGTGTCGGCGGGTCTGGAGTTGGAGCACCTCCAGTCCAACCACGAAGGCGTCATCGTTGACGCGATCCATGCGGCTCGGGGGCGATGCGTCGCGATCATCATCAACCCGGCGGCCCTGACCCACTACGCGTGGTCCTTGCACGATGCACTCGACGCCTTCGACGGGCCTGTCGTGGAGCTCCACATCTCGAACCCGAAGGAACGTGAGCCCTGGCGTCACCTGTCAGTGGTCGAACCCGTCGCGGACAGGACGATCGCCGGCTTCGGGGGCGACGGGTACCGACTGGCCGTCGAAGCGGTGGCGGAACTGCTGGAGAGCCCCCAGGCGCGAGGGGACGGGAGGTGACCGTGGTACCGGTGACAGGGACCGGTGCGGGGGCCACGGAGCGGCCTCGCGTCATGGACCTCGCGGCGATGGATGTGGCACGACGAGCTGCCGAGCTTCGTTGCGCATTCGAACCGGCCGGCATCGACGGCCTGCTGGTCACGAACCTGACGAACATCCGCTACCTCACAGGTTTCACCGGTTCGGCCGGCCTCCTGTTGGTCTCGGGGGACGGGATGACCCTGATCACCGACGGTCGATACGGCCAGCAGGCTTCCTCCCAACTTGCGGCGGCGGGTGTGGACGCAGCAGTGGAGGTCGCTTCGTCCCAACAGGCGGTGGTCGTCGCGGCAGTCACCTCCGCCGGCATCGGTCGATTGGGGCTCGAGGCGGCGTCCGTGTCCTGGTCGGCCCAGCGAACCTATGCCGGCACCTGGTTCCCGTCGATCGAGCTCGTCCCGACCGCGGACTTGGTGGAGCACGTCAGGGAGATCAAGGACGAGGGGGAGATCCAGAGAATCGAAGCCGCCGCCGAGATCGCCGATACCGCCCTCGCCCAGGTGCGCTCCCTGCTGGCCGAATCGCCCACCGAGACGGAGTTCGGCCTGGAGCTCGACACCGCCATGCGCCGGCTCGGTGCGGACGACGTCAGCTTCGAGACGATCGTCGCTTCCGGTCCGAACGGTGCTCTGCCCCACCACCGCCCGGGCAACCGAACCGTCGCCGAAGGTGACCTGGTCGTGTTGGATTTCGGTGCCCTGGTGGACGGCTACCACTCCGACATGACCCGCACGATCGTCGTCGGTGAACCCTCCGCCGTCCAGCGACGCATGTATGACGTGGTGTTGGAATCCCAGGCCGCCGGCGTGGCTGCTGTGGCTGCCGGTGTGGACGCCGCGGATGTCGATCGAGCGTGCCGTTCGGTGATCGCTGCGGCCGGCTGGGAGGAAGCCTTCCTGCACGGCACCGGACACGGCGTCGGCCTCGACATCCATGAGGCACCTCGGGTCGGAAAGGCCTCCGCTGATAGATTGTCGGACCGCTGCGTCGTGACCGTCGAACCCGGGGTCTACCTGCCCGAACACGGAGGCGTCAGGATCGAGGACACGGTCGTCGTGACCAGCGACGGCTGCCGGCCCGTCACGCGCACCCACAAACTCGCAGCGGTCTGACCGCCACCGAAACCCGCCCGAAGGAACCGCAATGGCCATCACCACCAACGACCTCA
>JAGQSN010000209.1 GCA_020439555.1 Acidimicrobiales bacterium
CGTCGTAGGACACCGAACCGGACGCATCCGTCGACGCATCCCACGAGAGGCTGACTCCGCTCTCGTCCGCGGTGACGTTCAGGTTGGTCGGCGCGGTCGGCGCGATTGCGTCGGTCGGGCAGAACCGGGCGAAGCCACCGAGATAGTCGGTTGCCGCGTTGCCCGAGTAGGCGCCCCGGACGAGGTCGCCACCGACCCACAGGCACTTCGCTGCGTCCGAGTCGATCGCCCAGATGCCGGCGTCGTTGGAGCCCTTGGTGCCGTTGGGCCACCAGGTCGAGTCGTACTCGAGGGTCTTCTCGTCGTAGCGGCCCACCATCCGGATCGCGTCGACCCGGTCGAAGTTGCGGGGATTCGAGAAGTCGTTCGTGCCGCTGTAGTTCCAGTTCATGCAGTGGCACGAGGCGTAGAAGTAGCCGTCGATGTTCTCGATGGCCTGGAAGTCGCCACCGCTCTTGGTGATGTGGCTGTAGAGCATCGTTGAACGGTCAGGTGTGTACATCTGGAAGTCGTGCTGGGAGCCACCGACGAGGATGTTCCCGTCGGAGTTCTCGCCGACTGCCTGTTGGTAGAAGGCGTCACCCTTGGTGCCGGCGGAGGGCTGGAACGGGCCCATGCCCGGCACGACCGATCCGTCGGAGATGTTGGTGATGCCCCACCAACCGTGGTTGGTGTCGCCGTTCATCGAGTTGAAGTGGCCGGCGACGAACACGCGTGTCCCGTCGTTGGAGACCTTGACGTCGACACCTGCCGCGTAGATCTTCGGGCGCCACGTGCCCGGACCACCGTTGTCGAGGCGCATGCTGATGGCGCTGGTGATGGGGCCTTCGGCGGAGCTGCCGCCCTTGAAGCGGGTGAACCGTCCGACCGCGTAGACCCAGTCTCCGTGGATGTCCACGGCTTTCACGATCGCCGGGCCGTCCGTACGGCCGACACTGGCCCGCCAGGTCGGGTCGACAGCGCCGGTGACAGGGTCGATCATCGCGAGGCCGGCGGTGTCGGGGGTCCCGTTCACGCTCGTGAAGTCACCGGCGATGATGACCTTGCCGGAGGGGGTGAGCTGGATGTCCCACACTCGGCCGTTGTCGATCTGGGGGCGGAAGTCCGAGATCCAGTTGCCGTTCAGGTCGAAGGCGGCGAGTGAGGGCTGGGAGATCTCGGGTGCGCCGGGGCCGTTCTGGACGCCGGTGAAACGTCCGCCGACGAGCACCCGGTCACCGACGACCTCGATGGCCATCACGTTGTTGTCCCAACCGGTGGCGGATGCCTCGTTGGTGTGGTTGACGCCCACGACGCCCCACGGTGCGAGTTCGGAGCGGTCCTTCAGGTTGGTCGGCACGAGCTGCTCGGGGAACCCGGCAGCCGGGATGTTCGAGAAGCCCGACACGTCGTTCGCGATGCGGGGCCGCAGCCACACCCGGGTGAAGGGGATGGGAGTGCTGTTGCCGCTGTAGGACCAGAGGTAGGTGGTCGAGTTGTTGCTTCCGCCCGACATCCAGCCGGTGCCGAAACCTGGCTTGTTGTTGTTGGTCGAGCTCTTGGTGGTGCGGAGGCGACGCTGATCGTTGCGGTTCGCTAGGCCGTTGACCGTCTGTCCCTGGGTGCTGCTGGCCGTGTCCTTGGTGTTGCTGCCGTTGTAGGTGGAGCCGTCGATGCGGACGGAGTTGAGGAGTTGGCCGTAGGGGAAGGCCCAGTCCCAGGTACGGGCCTTCGGGAAGAGGCGGTAGTCCTGGCGGTTGGTCCCGGAGGAGTTGAGCGCGCGCTCCAGGCGGATCCCGTCGGGTTCGCTGGAGAGCCTCGAACCGTTTCTCAGTCCCTCGATGGTCGACGTGGACAGGGCGGCGGGGGCGAACGCGTCCGGTCCGTCGACGGTGTTGCGAAGGGTGGCAGGTGAGCCCTGGCCCTTCGGGCTGAACGACCAGCCCTCACGGCCTCGTCCGACGAGTACCCAACCGCCGCCGTCGGTGGTCATGTCGCAGTAGAACTGTGCCGGTCGGTCCATGGCGGGGGTGAGCAGCCAGTAGACCCCGTCACTGCTGGACGGGTACTCCTGCTTGATTCCCCAGCACGACGCACCGGCGGTCGGCGACGAGGTCCCGTCACCGGGGTTCACGGTCGCCGCACCTGCCGGTGAACTGGTGAGTCCCAGTCCGGCCGGGACGACGCCGAGCATGCCCACGGCGACCGCACCTATGAATGTCCGACGAAGCTGACGAACTCGCATGACGCTCTTCATTCCCTCCGGTGTGTGCACTCATCGTGCTCGTCGACAACGTGTCGACCACGGAACGTCGCAGACCCTAACTGATCTCACGCACCGTGACAAGTCAGGAGTGAATGTGACGGAGGGTGGTTGAGTGAGCGTCTTCAGGGAAGGTGACGACGCTCAGCGAGAATGGTCGAGAAGCCGGTAGGCCTTGGTGAGTGAACGCGCCGAGAAGAGGGACATGTAGGCGAAGAGGGCGCAGTACCCGCCGATGAAGGCCTCTGGCCAGGCGCGCACCAGGAACACCCCGCACATCGCGCCGTAGTCGAGAGGTAGGAGCGCAATCGACTTCGCAACCGTGGCCTGGTCGGCGGAGGACTTGTCCGGCCGGGCGCCGAGTTGATCCCGCAGCATCATCCCGAAGAAGAAGGTCACGTGCACGATCCCGAACGCGAGCGGGAGCAACAACCATCGTTGGTTCAGGCCGCCGGGGAATCGATAGACGGAAACTGCGACTGCCGCATGTAGGGAAGCCGTCTTGGCGGTGTCCACCACGTGGTCCAGCCATTCGCCCGAGGGACGGCCGCCACCTCGAACCCTGGAGAGCTGGCCGTCGGCGGAGTCGAACGCGTAGCCGAGCAGCAGCAATGCCGCGGTGGCGATGGCCACCGGGAACGAGGGCTCGACGAGGACGAGGACGGCCATTCCCGCCCATGAGCACAGCGCGCTGAGAGCGGTGAGGTGGTTGGGTGTGAGTTCGAGTCCATAACCCACCGAGGCCAGCCATCCACCGGCCCGACGATTCACGAAGCGCAGGTAGGCCGGTACTCCGACCGCAGACTTCTGTGCACCCCCGAGGCGTGAGCGTGCCTCCCGGTACCGGACTCCGAACCCGGTCGGTGCTGTCGATCCGTCTGTCGCTCCCGCGTCGGCCATCGTCGAAGGGTAGGTCGTGGTCCTCCTAGGGTGGCGCAATGACCACTCGACGGATCGGATACGCGCCCGGAATCTTCGACCTTTTCCACGTCGGGCATCTCAACATCGTGCGAGAGGCCCGCCAGTTCTGCGACCACCTGATCGTCGGTGTGCTGACCGACGAGATGGCGACGCGGACGAAGTTGAAGCCCGTGATCCCCTTCGAGGAGCGCATCGAGATCGTCAGGGCGATCCGGTTCGTCGACGAGGCCGTCCCCGAGGACGTCCCGCACAAGCTCCAAATGTGGGAGAAGCACCGCTTCGACGTGATCATCAAGGGCGACGACTGGCGGGGAACCGACAAGGGGGACAAGCTCGAAGCGGACTTCGCGGCGGTCGGTGTCGAGGTCGCCTACCTGCCGTACACGAAACGGACGTCCAGTTCGATGCTCCGAGCGGTCCTGCAGGAGGTCCTCGAGAACCGAGAGGACTGACCCGTCGCTCGCCACCCGGCGTTGGCCCCGGAACCCACTTCGTCGCGCTGGGTCAGGCAGGGACTGTCGCAGGTCCCGAGTCGGCTTCCCCGAGACGGCCGAGGCGGACCGCGGCCGCTCGACGCTGCGCTGCCCGGCCTCGTTCGAGGTCCCGGTGAGCGACACCCACTGCCATGCCGAGCAGCACGACGTGGGGGATCAAGCCGTAGAACGGGATCTGGACGACACAGATGAAGATGGTGAGGTGGCTCCACCAAGCGTCGGTGGTCGGCGGTGAGCCGCTGCGAACCAGCTCGGTGAACATCCAGGTCACGAACAGCGCGAGACCGACGAAACCGTGGCAGAACATCAGGTACCAGATGAGTCCGTGGGTGCCGACGGGTGGGGAGCCCTTGTAGTAGTGGGTCGGGCGCGGCGCTCCGTTGCCTGCGAGCGGTGACTCCAGGGCGCCCTGCCAGGCATCCTCGTAGATGTGGGCCCGTGACTGGTTCGAGTCCTCGGCGGTGATCAGTCGCTCCTGGACGATGGTGCCGAGTGGTGTCGCCACGAACGCGACGGCGACGCCCACCATGGCGATGGCGAGGAGTACCGAAGGTGCGAAGCGGCCGCGCAACGCCTTGCGGGCCGTGAAGTAGACGAACGCGAGAGACAGGCTGATCCAGAGTCCGCGGTTGACCGACGTGATGATCGGAATCGCCGCTGCCGCCAGCAGGAGGGCACCGGCGCGCTTGCGGCGTCGACCGGTGCCGACCATCCACGAGCGGATGAAGAAGGGCGTGAGGATGCCCACCGCTGACCCCCAGGAGTTCGCCGCTCCGAAAGGCGCCGCGGCTCTTGCGATCCTGCCTGCACCGAGCGCCTGGTAGTCGGCGAACTTCCAGTTGGAGATGCGGGCGATGTAGTCGATTCCGCCCGCTGGCCCGAGGAGCATCGTGAGCGGCGACTTGCTGTGAAAGGTCGGCAGGACTTGGGCGATCCAGCCGAACGCGATGAGAGCCACCCACAGTGCTGCCATCCAGTCGACGACGCGTTCTGTCGGGACGGACTCCTCGGAGGTGTTCGTCAACCAGACGACGCAGGTGAAGCACCCGGCGAACAGCGACCAGCGGTAGAGGAAGATCGGCAGGTTACCGATGCCGAGCATCGAGAACCCGAGCGGCACCCAGCAGAGGAAGACGAGCAGAGGGAACGTGGAGCGCGGGATCGTGGTGGTCGGCTTGCGGATGATGCGCGCTCCGAACACGACGCCGGGCATGCACCACCAGAAGCCGTGCAGCCCGGCGAGGAAGGTGAGCGGAAGCCCGGCAGTGAACCCCCAGATCGGCCAGGTGGTCCGGTCGGGCCTCAGCGTCCTGGGCGGGCGGACGGGGGAAGGAGCGGCGCGGACCCGGGCCCGGACGGCTGCCCCGGCCGCGGTCACGTCCAGACGACCTCGGTGACGTCGACGTCGGCCTGGCGGAGAGCGTCGACGGTTGCCTCGACCGAGGCGGACTCGTCGTCCTCGACGATCACCGCGGTCTGGCTCACCCATTGACCGAGCGCTGCCCCGGAGGCGTTGAGCGTCGGGATCGGTGCCACGAACAGCACGACCTCGAAGCCCTCCGAACCCGCTCGCTCGACGAGCGAATCGACGACGGATCGCCTGAGGAGTCCTGACGACTCGGCCGAGCCTCGCGGTCTGAGCCACGTCACTGTGGGGGTGGTCGTGATGACTTCCTTCCCTGCCTCTTCTGGAAGGCTTGCCGGTCCGGTGATCGACGGGCCGTTGATCAAGTCGGCGAACGAGGTGACCACGTGCGACTGCGGAAGGTCGCGATCGGTGTTGCCGGCGAGGACGAACAGGGCGGGCACCCCGGCGAAGGTGAAACTGGAAGCGAGTTCTTCGGCGAGATCGACCGGCGGTTCGCGTCTGGTGCCGACGAGTAGCACCGAAGCCGCTTTGCCGACCCCGTGCGACCGGGTGAGATCGACGGCGAGGCGATCCACGGCGGCGTCGGCCTCGACCGCGTTCACCTTTCCACGAGTCGTCGGCAGAAGACGGATCGTCGCTCCGGGGAGGAGCTGTTGTACCCGGCGAAGCCCTCCGCCGAGCGAGTCTCGACGATCGACGAAGAGAGCGGCACCGAGCGCGACCATCATGCAGACACCGAAGACCCCGACGCCCTTGGCCAGGGCCAGTTTGGAGAGCACACCCTTGGGGAGTGGGGCTTCGCCGACGATCGACCCGACGGTCGTCTCATTGACCGAGACGGACGCCGAAGCCTCCTCGATCTGGTCGTTGAGCGAGGAGATCTCGTTCGTCGCCTTCGTGCGTGCTGCATCGGCTTCGAGTCGCTCGGGCGATCCCGGAGTCGCCTTGGTGTACGCCTCGTTGGCCTCGGTGAGGCGTGCCTGGGCGTCGTCCAGGTCCTTCTGGAGCGCCCGCACCTCGTCGGACGCGTTCGCGGTGAGCGTCTTGCGGCGGTTGTCGAGGTAGGCCTTGGCGATCGTGTTGACCCGTTCCTGCGCGACCGACGGCGACGTGGACACGTAGGTGAGGCCGATGACGTCGGAGTCCTCCTTCGGCTTCACGGTGAGGCTCGCGAACAGGGCGCGTGGGGTGGTGTCGAGGTCGAGTCTCTTGATGACCAGGTTGCCGACGGCGTCGGACTTCATGAGGTCGGCTTCGGTCTGGCGTCTTGCCTGCGATTGGGCGGGCGTCTCCGAGTCTGAACCGACCCCGATCCGTACCCTCGCGGTCGCCGAGTACTTGGTCGGTGATGTCGCGTACGCGATCGCGCCGAGGAGGACGCCGGCGAAGGCAGCGATCACGAAAATGAGGCGTCGCCTATTGAGGAACGCGATCGCGTCCGAGACGCGGAATCCTGATTCCAGTTCGGTCATGTGGTTCCTTGAGCGGACGGGACCGCGACAGTCCTCTTTCCTGATCGGCCGCGTACGCCGTTCCACCAGGAATCGACGTGAAGTCGTTGGCGGAACCGCCACACGCCGAGGGCGTAGAGGACTGTACCGATGATACTGACAGCGATCAGCCCGCCCCAGGCGTCACCCCACAGGAAACGGGCCGTGAGGCCGACGAGACCGAAGGAGACCGTCGACACGGCCATCGCCGTGAACGCGGGAGCGCCGAAGGTGCGGATTCCGATACTGCGGTTGCTCTGCCAGGTGGTGAGGACGTTGTTCACCTGAATGCTCACGGCCCAGACGATTCCGGCGGCGGTGATCCCGTGTCGCGGGACGAAGATCAGGTTCCCGGCGACGTTGACCGCGAGCACCGCAAGGCTGTTGAACATCGCCTGCCTGCTCTTGCCGGACATGAGGATCACGGCACCGGTCGGGCCGGTGGGCGCGCTCAGCAACATCGCCACGGACAGCGCGATGAGTGCTCCGCGGGCACCGACCACCTCGTCGCCGAACACCCGTAGGAGCGGCGTGGGGAACGTGAGAGTTACCAGGTAGATGGGCCACATCGTGAGCACCTGCCAGCCGCCCGCGACCTGGACGATGTCGGATGCTTCGCGCTTGCGGCCGGTTGAGAGGAAGCCGCTTAGCCGCGGTCCGATCACCTGTACGAGTGCGTCGCCGGCGAAGAGCCCGGGCATCAGGTAGCGCGTGCCCGATGCGTAGATGCCCGCCGCGGTCGCGGAGACGATCGCGCCGACGATGATCGTGTCCAGCCAGGACACAGCGATCGTCGACATGAGTGCGATGGCGCGTGGACCTGTGTAGGCCCAGAACTCCTTGACCACCTCGGGGTCACGTCTGCTCGGAGGGACCTTGTCCGCCGCTGTGACGGCGCGGTCGACACGGACGTGCAGCGCACGCCAGGAGAAGACCAGGGCGACGAGGTTGGTACCGGCCCACAAAGCGCCGATCAGTTCCGGCGATCCGCCGGCATACGCGGCCGCGCCACACGCGATCGGAAGGGTGATCGACCGTCCGATCTTCTCGATGACGACCTGAGGCGACATGGTGTCGAACCCGCGGGTCGCCTGGACGACGACGTTGTGGAGCGTCGCGGCAGGCACGAACGGGGCCATCGCTCGGAGGACGCTGGTGACGCCTTCGACCTGGTCGCCGTCTGCGAACAGCGTCGCCAGGTGCGGGGCGAAGTACCAGAGGGCGGCGCCGGCGGCCAGTCCCGCGACGGTCACCGGCACGAGCGCGGCGCGCACGATCATGGGGATGATCTCGGCCTGGCGCCGCGCACGCAGTCGACTGATGGTGCGTACGAGGCCGGTCGAAGTGCCGATGCCTGCGACGGTCGTGAGGATGCTGAAGATCGCGATGGCGACGATCACGACGCCGGCGCGGCTGACCCCGATGCCGTGGTTCAGGACCACGAGCAGTACGAAGCCGCTCAGTCCGTAGACCATCGCGCCGAGGAGGTTGGCCACTCCGCCTCGGGCTACCCCGGCGGCTATGGCACCGGTGCTCGGTCCCGGTGAGACGGGTTCACCTCCGCTTCGGCCGGCCTCGCTGGCGAGGTCGGCCATCAGAGACCGCGGCCCCGCTTGTTGAGTTCGGCGGATATGCGGCCGACCGGGAGGCCCGCGGCCACCGCTAGGGCAATGAGAGCTCGTGGTTCGCGCCACGACCACCGGAGCGTGCGTCGGACCTGAGCGAGGGCGTCGCGGCGTCGTCCCTGCGCCGCTATCGCCACGGCGATCTGTCCTTCGACGCGGGCACGACCTCGGGGCTCCCTGGAGAAGTCGGGGTGTTCGCGCAGCACGTGGCTCAGTGCCGCCTCCCAGTGGGGCCACTGGTCCTTGAAGTGGGACTGCACGATCCAGCGGACCTGCACCAGCGGCTCGGGAACGACCGGCATCGGCGCGTTACGTGTCGCGCGCAGCATCCACTCGTAGTCCTCGGCGAAGCCGCCCGGAATCTCTTCGTGCATCGGCCCGATCGTGTCCCAGAAGGCGTCGGTGCGGACCAGCGCCGTGACCATGTTGGCTTCGATCCGTCGGGATCGGAGCAGGTCCGCGTACCGGAGGACACCTTCCTCGATCCCGCGCCGCGGCACGATCTTGTCGTCGACGGCCACCTCCATCCCGGTGCAGCAGGCGTCGGCGCCGGTGGCTTCGAGGAGTTCGAGCTGGCGCCGGGCCTTCGACGGGAGCCAGATGTCGTCGTCGTCGCAGAACCCGAGCACGGGCGACTTCGCGGCGGCGGCACCACAGTTACGGCTGCCGGGAAGCCCGGGCGTCCTGTCGTTGGAGAGGATGCGGACGGGTCGATGGGGATCGTCGACGGCGAGGCTCTGCTCGGGCTCGGTCTTGTCCCAGACGACGATCGTCTCGATGGGCCCCGGGTGATCCTGGCCGACGACGGCCGCGATCGCCTCCCGCAGTTCCTTCGGTCGGTTGTGCGTCGAGATGACCACGCTCAGGTCGAACACCGCTCCGTTCCGGTTCTCGTGGGTGGTTGTGCCGCCGTCGGACAAGACGTGCTCCTCGATTGGTCACGGACCCGTCGATTCTACCGGTGACCTTGCGCGGAACTCGTCTCTACGAGCGCCGAACCGGCGCGTCGGGTCGGGGTCGGGGCGCGGAGCCGATACCCTCGCCGCTCGTGTCAGGAGGTGGGTCAAGAGAACTCGTCGCCCAGCCGGTGTTGTTCATCGGGGGAATGGGTCGTTCGGGCACGACCGTGATCGAACGACTGCTCAACGAGGTTCCTCGCCTGTTGGCGGTGGGCGAGTCGGTGAACCTCTGGAAGCGTGGGGTTCGTGACGGTGAGCGTTGCGGCTGCGGCGAACCGTTCCTGAGCTGTCCCCACTGGTCAGCGGTCGGTGAATCTGCCTTCGGAGGTTGGGAGACGGTCGACGTCCACCGGATGGTGGATGCGAGCCTGTCGGTCGATCGCACCCGCCGGACGCCCGGCCTCTTGTTGCGTCGGGATCCCGGGAGCCTTTCCGCCGACCAACTCTGGTACCTCGACCACGTCGTGAGGGTGCTGCGTGCGGCGGGGTCCTGTGCCGGTCCGGGCACCGTCGTCATGGATTCGACGAAGCACATATCCACGGCGGCTCTGGTGACGATCGATCCTCGACTCGACGTCAGGGTCCTCCACGTCGTGCGGGATCCCCGCGGCGTCGCGAACTCCCGCACCCGTGCGAAACCACGGCCCGAGGCGGGCAACGTCGCGATGTCGACCCGGGACCCGAAGGTGACCGCTGCCCGTTGGGTGACCGACAACCTCGGCTTCGAGTTGCTCGCGCGCCGGGGGGTCCCGACGTTGACGGTCCGCTACGAGGACGTCATCGCGGATCCCGAAACGCAACTCCGTCGGATCGCCTCGTTCGCCGGGGTCGACACGTCACCCGGGGACTTCGACTTCGTCTCCGGTCGCACCGCCCGCTTCTCCACCCCGATGCACTCGGCGGCAGGGAACCCGATGCGATTCGACGGGGACGTCTTGGAACTGCGGGAGGACACCGGTTGGCGCAACGAACTCTCGGCGGGTCAACGAAGGGCGATCACCATGATCACGGCACCGCTCCTCGGCCGCTACGGGTACCGGTTCCGTCCCTGAAGCCGCTGTTGTGCGCACCATCGGTGGGAATCGCTTCGTAGGATGCCGGGCCACGTCGCCCCACCGGCGCCGGACCGCAGAAGGAGATTTTCAGTGTCAGAAGAAGGCTCCTCCTCGCCGAACGGCCACACCGGGTCGTCGGCCTGGCGGCCGTTGCCCTGGGACACGGAGTTCTTCGGTTTCCCGGTCGGGACCGCGGACCTCGACGGGCTCGATCGCGAGTCCGTCGCTGCGGTCGTCGCGGAGGCACGGGAAGCCGGGATCGTATGCCTCTACGGCTCGTTGGACTCGACTTCGGGCCCCTTGTTGACCGATGTTCAGGCAATGGGTTTCAGGTTCGTGGACGCGGCGACGACGTTCGATCTGCGCCAGTCCGAACCCGAGATCCCGTTGCCGGAGGGCGTGACGATCAGGGTCGGCACCTCCGATGACCTCGACGAGGTCCGCGACATCGCACTGCGAATGGCGGACTGGAGCAGGTATGCCGTGGACGGGCGGTTTGGCCTCGATGCTGCACGTCGTCTCCAAGTCGCCTGGTTGGAAAGGGCGGCACGCAACGACGACGGCGTGCACTCGATGATGGTCGCGGAGGAGGGTGGTGAGATCACGGCCTTCATAGGTCGGGTCAGCGAACCTCGTCCCCGGGTCGACGCGGTCGGAACGACGAGGAGAGGGTCTGGTGCGGCGCGCCGTTTGATCCAGGAAGCTCGTTGGTGGGCGGGAGACGTTCCCCTGCTGGGCGGTCCGATTGCCGCCCGCAACGTCGCGGCGCTTCGTTACGTGTCCCACTGCGCCTACCGGGTCTGCGAGGTCCGCTACCTCTACCACTGCTGGCTGGACGAGTAGGCGCTGCACCGTGGCCTGCCGTCTCGGCCCGCGGTCCACCTTTCGACTCGCTTCGCTCGCTCAAGGTTCGATGGGTCGCGGAGCGGAGCGGAGTCGAACCCGCCTTCCCCGGCGACGATTTACGACGGTGGTGGCGTTTCGATGTGAACCGGAGTCCAGAACGGGAAGGCGAGGTGCGCGACTCCTAGGTGGTCGCGAAGTCGATCCTGTTCGCGGAACAGGCGTACGCAGTCGGCTACCGCGGCGGGTCCGCCGGCGAGGGTGACGTAGTCGGCGAGGGGCAGCAGCAGGGGGCCGTCGTCCACGTCTCCGGGGCGCACCACGGCATCGACTTCGAGTCGGGGGCGACAAGGGTTGCGGGGATCGACGAGGGCGCAGTGGTAGATCACGTGCTCGAACACGGAGTACGCGCGGATGATCACCTGCCCCACCTCCAGCCGTTGTCGTTAGGGTCGCTGCGATGGCTTCCGATCCAGAAGGCGACGCGGCGTTGATGGCCGAAGCGGCAGCCGACCTGGCCGACGCCGTCGAGCGGACGCTCGCCGCCTGGGTCGAGCGGTCGGTTCGCCTGATCGCCGAGGCGTGGGAACCGGGACTGGGCGACCGCCTCGACGAAGACGCTCGGGAGGCGGGTGCGGCGGCGGTGGCCGACGTGGCACCGCGGGTGCGTGCACTGCTGGAACTCGACGTCGACTCCCAACCGACCGGGCCTCTCGCTGTCGTCCGGACGGTTGTCGTTCACCCGACCAGGGTGCTCGCAGGTGCAGGTGTTCCACCGGTCGAGCGTGACGAGTTCGCCGAACGTGCCTTCCCCGACGACGTCTACGACCTCACGCCCGGGTCCTTCCGCGACCTCGGTGAGAACGTCCACGAGGCCGGGCTGCGCTGGGGAGCCGCAAAGGCCCACATGACGCTCGCTCGTCGACGGGCCGAGGGCCTGCGCTGATCGGGCTACCTCGATCAGCGTGCCTCCCAGGCGTCGTCGAGCGCGGCGAGCGATTCGATGTCGTCGTGCAGTTTCCCGTCGCGGAGGTCTGCGAGGGTCACGTGTTCGAGGACTGCCCGAAGGTTCGCGCGGAGCGCGATCCACGCTCGTTGCAGTGCGGCGAGGTCGTCCGGGTAGTCGAGTGTCTCGGGGCGTTCACCGCGGACGTCGGCGAGCGGTCCTTCGACTGCCCGGATGATGTCGGCCATCGACACGTTTTCGGGCGGCCTCTGGAGCCAGTACCCGCCGTCGGTCCCCCGGACGCTGGCCACCAGGCCGCCCCGCCTCAGGTCGGCGAGGATGTGTTCGAGGAACTTCGACGGGATCGCCTGCGCTTCGGCGATGCGGTGACGGGTCACCGGAACGGGACGTGAACCGTCGGCCGGGTGTGCCCGCGCGAGCTCCAGCGCGGCGCGGACGGCGTAGTCGACCTTGGCTGTGGTGCGCATCGATCGTCAGTCCCCCGGCTTCTCGAAGCGCCGCCAGCCAGCGTCGGTGATCGAACGGGGTTCGAAGAACAGGCAGTGCTCGGGGCACGCGAAGG
>JAGQSN010000210.1 GCA_020439555.1 Acidimicrobiales bacterium
TTGCGAACGACCGGCCGACAACGGCACACCGTGCACCTCCCACACCGGCCGCACATCGCAATCACAGCTCAGGTAGCGACGCAGAACATCCGGTAGAACCGGCCCCAGATGCGACCGCATCACAGGAGTGCCGTCTGGGTGCTGCTCCAGGTGCGCATGCACGAGGAACCTGTCCGTGGAGGCCCCACCGGCACGCCCATGCGCAAGGTAGGCGCGGACGATGTGCATCAGCGCGTCCGCCTCGTTGAACCACGGCGCCGGACCATCCCCACCGGACTCCGCGCGCCAGTCCGACAACAGATCCGCGCGTGCCGCTTTCAACGCGGCATCCACCAGCATCGCCTCATCGGGCGGCAACGACGCCGACAGACGACCGAACCCGTCCTCGGTGAACCACCAACCACCACGACGACATTCCTCCCAGCCGGACCCACCGTCAACACCGCCGCAGCGGTAGCCGCCCGGAGCGGTCCCGACGTCATCGCCGCTGCCCGCATCACCTGCAAGAGGTGAGGCCTCAGCATCCCCCTCACTCCCAGGGCCAGATCCACGCTCATCGGGGTCGTCGTCCGGCGAATCGTCCGAAACATCGCCGTCGCGGTCGCCCGAAGAGGCGTCACCCTCAGCAGCCGACGCTGGCCCGTCATCCCAGGCGTACCTCGGCAGCACCCGTTCCAGTTGCGCGACCGTCGTGACCCGAGCGAGTTCCGTTGCCGCCTCGTCGTACGCGGCTGGTACGTGCGCCGCGATCAGGTGGATCTGGTCGAGCGACAACTCGCCCGCCTCCAGGGCACCGACGGCAACCGGCAACTCGGTTCGCCGTCGGGCCACTCGCACCAGTTGGCGGGCGACCCTTATCGACAGACCCGACTTCCACGCCGGCCACTGGGCCGGCGAGTGGATGCCGAAGCCTTCCCAGAGCCGACCCTCCAGCGCCTCGGCCGCAAGACCGACCAGAGCACCGTGCCCACCGTGGACCACGCCGACCACCTCGGCGACCCGAGACTCGATCGCCTCCGCGGCCGCCAAGTGCGCCTCACCGCGCGTCAGCCCCGAAAGACCCGCGGAGTTCGGATCGGAGTCACGAGGAGGAACCATGTCCCCATCATGCCGAGGGGGTCTGACAGCTATCGAACATCCGTTCGGCATCCGAGCCCTCGCTCGCCTCGTCAGACGCGAGTAGCGGGTTCACCGAGCAGGGCGAGCGCTGCCACTCGCGTCCTCGGGCGGAAGGCGTGGACCGCGACCAGGCGCAGGCGGGTTGCTCGTCGGTAGGCCGCTACCGCCGAGGCCGTCGCCGGATCGGGCTCCTCTGGCCAGAGGCCAGCCAGGAGCGCTCGTTCCGTGCGGGCCAACTGCTCGGCGCGCAGGCGACCTTCTGCGCGGGCGAGGTCCAGGTGGGCGAGGAAGTTGCCCACGTCCAGAGCCGGGTCGGCCACCGCCGCCGTGTCGAGGTCGAGCAGCACGAGGTCGTGGCCGCCTCCGGTCAGGACCTGACCGTCATGGAGGTCCCGGTGAGCGAAGGAGAGCGGCCGGTCGCCGAGGCCCCGGAGCGAGGAGACGGCCTCCTCGACGGTCTGCAGGTACCTCGCCAGGACCGAGTCCGGCAGGACGCCGAAGCGCTCCGCATCCGACGCCCAACGCCGGAGCACGCCGGCTTCGTCCTCCGCTGAATGGACGGGCAGACCGTCATGGATCACGGCGCGAGCCAGTTGCCGGAGCGCTTCACCCAGCGAACCGGCGGCCACCTCCGAGCGAGGGCCGTCGAGGATCGGTGCGCCGTCCAGCTTCTCGAAGGCGACCGATCCGAGTGTCTCGTCGACGGCGACGATCTTCGGCACCCTGACCGGATCTCCGCAGGCGGCGATCAGCGACTGGACGGACCGGTGGCGCTCGACCGCGCCGTCGACCTTGCTCGGCCGCACGAGCTTGACGATCCTCTCCCCCGCGTCGACGACGGCCCGCTTCCCGAGCCGGTGTCCGATCACCCGTGCACCTTCGTAGAGGAGTGGCGCGAGTCCCGGCAGGGCGTCGTCGTGTCCGACGCGGCCGATCTCGACGTGACCGTCCGGACCGATTCGCCCGGCAGTGACCCGACCGTGAGGGTCGACCAGTTCCAGCACGATGCGGTCCCCCGACGGCCACGCTCGACGCACCTCGTGGACGTGCTCCTCGCCGACCGTCGTCGGGACGGGACCGAACCTCACGCCCGTCCTCCCCTCGCCCGGAGACCAGCGGCTGACATCGCGAGCATCGACTCGATCGTTCGCGCCCAGCCGACACGCCGCCTCTGGAACGGTTCGGGCGACCGGATCGCGAGTGCAGCGGAGAGCAAGGTCGGATGTGGTGCCGGACCGGGGAGCGGCACGGGGTCGACGCTCCCGGTAGCAACCTGGGATGCCAGCCAGGTCGCACGGTCCCATCCGCCGGGGCCACGGCCGCAGTCGTCGAGGTCGATCAGAACCACCGGACCGCCCGAGTTCGGAACGATCACCTGATCGGGGCTGAGATCGCCGTGCAGGAACGAAGTCGCTCCCGCGGGGAGCTGTCGAAGGGCCTCGTCCAGGTCGGCGGCGAGCGACGATGCCGCGCCAGCCAGGGCGGGGAGCAACGAGCCGACGGTCCGCAGCGCACGCCCGGCGCGAACCGAGAGATCCTGCGAGGACCAGGTTCGTGCCGGAACCCCACCCGCCGCACGGTCGAGCAGTTCCAGGGCGTCGGCCACAGCATCACCGTCGACGTCGGGGCCGGCGACACGACCGTCTACCCAGCTCGACCACCTGACCGTGCCACCGCTCTCGGCGGATGTGGGCACGATCGGCGCGCCCGCCGCGGCAAGAGCATGAAGGGTCGCCGTCGGGGCCTTGGATGTCCCCGGAGCGTGGACCTTCATCAGCAGACCGGTCCCGTCACCGACAGTTGGCCTGACGACGAGACGACGGGCCGGGTTGTACGACAGGACCTGCAAGGCGCTGGGATCACTCGCGTGTCCGGCGAGTCGGTCCCCGATGCCGAGGTGGCGGTCCGCCCACGGTGCAACGGCGGACCAGGAGCCCGATTCGGAGTTCGCCACCAGCCCTCCGCCCGAGCGTGCCCACCGGATGTCCTTGCGGAGCTTGTCCGTTCGACCACGCCGATAGCCGGCGACGCGCAACCGTCGGACCGGACCGGCGTCGTCGCTCAACGCGACCGAGGCCTGCACGGACGTCCCCACCTTGTAGCGGAGTCGTTCGACCTCGACCGATGACCACGCCCGCTCGCCAGCAGCAGCGGCAAGTTCCTCGTCCAGCCGGGCGGTGTCCAGCAACAGTCCGAGCACGGGCAGGTCGGGATCACGTTCGACGATGGAGAGATCAGCGTCGTCCACCGGTCCACTCCTTCGAGACCTCCCGAAGCGAGCCGTCGACGACTTCGACCACCCGGTCGCACCCGTCGACGAGGAGCGCGTCGTGGGCGACGACGAGGGTCGTCCTCGTCCGGCCGAGCCGGTCGAGCGCAACCATCACCTCCTCGGCGGCGGTCCGGTCGAGGCCGGTGGTGGGCTCGTCGAGCACGACGATCGGTGCGTCGCGGATGATCGCCCGGGCGATGGCGATCCGTTGCCGCTGCCCACCGGACAGCGTCGCCCCGCGCTGGCCGAGCATCGTGTGCACACCGTCGGGCAGCGCGGCGACGAACTCGGCCGCGTTCGCCTCGACGAGCGCCTGCCAGACCTCGGTCAACGAGGCGTCTGGACGACCGGCCCTCACGTTCTCGGCGATGGTCGCGGCGAACAGGACCGACTCCTGCAGCACGACGGCGACGTTGGCGCGCAGGGAATCGAGTGTCAGGTCGCGCACGTCGTGTCCGTCCACGAGCACCCGCCCCTCCGCCGGGTCGACGAAGCGCAGCACGGTCGAAGCGAGAGTTGACTTGCCGGCGCCGCTGTCACCGACGATCGCGACCTTCTCTCCCGGCAGGATCCGCAGGTTCACGTGTTCGAGCACCCGGTGTCCCGGTTCGTACTCGATCGAGACATCCTCGAACTCGACGAGACCGCGGGCTCGGCGGAGCCTCCATGCCCCCGGCTTGGACGTGATGTCCGATTCGACCTCCAACAGGTCGGCGATCCGCTCGCCGGACGCGGCGGCCCTGGCGATACGGCCCGTGTACTTGGCGATGTCACGCATGGGCCGGAAGGCGGTCTTGAGGTAGCTGAGGAACACGACCAGTTCGCCGGGCGTCAACGCTCCCGCGATCACTCGTCGGGCGCCCACGTAGAGGACCGTCGCCGTGGCGAGGCCGACGATCACGTCGGTGCGTCGCTCCAGGCCGGCCGCGAGCCTCCTCGACCGGACGCCGGTGCGCAGCGAGCTCTCGTTGCCGGCAGCGAAGCTCCTGGCCAGCGCAGGTCCGAGTCCGTAGGCGTGCACGACCTTCATCGCCCCCAACGACTCGGCCGCCGTGGATGCGATCGCGCCTTCATTGCGTCGCTGTTCCCGCGAGGCCTCAGTGATGCGCCCACCGGACTTGCGACCCGAGATCGTGAACAGGGGCACGACGGCGAGGACCGCCAGCGCGAGAACCGGGTCCAGCCAGACCATCACCGACACCATCCCGACGAACAGCGCCACGTTGCCCAGCAGCGGTAGCGCGGCGCTGACGGTGACCTCCTGGAGACGTTGCACATCACCGGTGAGCCGTACGACGAGGTCCCCCGGTCGGGTCCGGTCGTGGAAGCGCATCGACAGCCCCAGGACGTGATCGAATGCCTGTGCCCGTAGGCGGGACGTGACCCGCGACCCGGCGACGGCGAACGCGACGGTGCTCGCGAAGGAGGCCAGGGCACGCAGCCCTACGACGGCGACGGTCGCGATCGCCGCGATCGTCACGGTCCTCGTCACGTTCCCTCCGGCACCGGCCGTCGGGCCTTCGACGGTCGCGGGAATGACCCCGTCCACGACGGCCCTCACCGGCCACGGTTCGACGAGGCGCATCGCGACCTCGAAAAGCATCGCAGCGAGGCCTCCCCCGGCGATCCACCCGTTGCCGGCGAGGTGCGGCCGACAGACCGAGAGGCTGCGACGCAGGGCGGAGGGTCGTTGCGCGGCGGTCATGCCGCCACCTTCCGGGTGCCGAGGAGTCCGAGGACCCGGTCGACGGTGCCCGACCAGGTGTGGCGCTCGACCACGGCGCGTCGGCCTGCGTCACCGACCGACCGCCGCACCGACGGGTCCGTGCAGAGGGATCTCAGGTGCTCGACGAGGGCGTCGCGGTCGCCGGGGCGGGACAGGAGGAGCTCCTCGCCGTTTCGGAACAGATCCTCGAGGCCGCCGACCGCGCTCGCCGCGACGGCGACTCCTGCAGCCATGTACTCGAAGACCTTGAGCGGGCTGAAGTAGGAGTCGGTCCCGTCGTAGACGGCCAGGGCCACGTCCATCAGTCCGATCAGGTCGGGGATCTCCTCGGGCGCGACGGCACCGGTCGCGGTGACGGCAAGTCCGAGTGCCTCCGCCCGGGCGACGGCCCGTTCACGCCCGGGACCGTCGCCGACGAGCAGCAACCGCAACGGACTCACCCCCTCGGTCCTGTCGACGGCCGCGACCGCATCGACGAGACCGTCGACGTCGTGCCAGGGGCGGAAGGTACCGACGAAGCCCACGACCAGCTCCGACGAGCCTGGGACCTTGGGAGGCGCCGGGGCGGAGAATCGCTCCGGCGCCACCCCGTTCGGGACCACCGGTACGGGCCGGCCCGCGAGGTTCGACGCCCAGCGGGCGACGGCCGGGCTGACAGCGAAGGCCAGGTCCGCGGACTGAACGGCGCGGATCGTTCGCTCGGTTGCACCGGCGACGTCGTCGAGACGACGGTGCCGGGCCTGCTCCTCGATCAGCGGCGCGTTCACCTCCAGGATCGACGGCCAGCCCGCTTCGGCAGCGACTTCGAGGGGTTCGCAGGACCAGAGCGCGTACCGCTGGTACAGGAGGTCGAAGCCCGCTGTCCCGGCGACCGAGAGGAGACGTTCCGCTGCGACCCTGTCCGCCTGCACGAGCGCCGCTTCACGAGCAGCGTCGGAGGTTGCGGGGCGCGGAAGTTCGTGGAACCGAACCTCACCGAGCTCCTCGGGAACGGTTCCGTCCAGGTGCGCAGCGAACAGGTGGACCTCCTCGGCCCGTCGGGTCAGTTCCGCGAGAACCGAGCGGACGTGGACGGAACCGCCCTTGTGCCCGAGGACGGGGATGCCGGGGTCGGTGCACATGTACGCGATGCGGCCGAGCGGCTTCATGCCGTCGCCGTCCGGGACGTCGCCAGGTCGTCGCGGAGCGGTGCGACGCTACGGCGCAGCCGACCGAGGGTCTCGGCCTGGACGGACAGGTCGAACTGACGCCGGACACGTTCCCGGGCAGCCATGGACAGGCGACGACGCAGCGAGGGGTCCTCCAGGAGTGCGACGATCGCGTCGGCCAGCGCCCACGGGTCGGCCTCGGGGACCAGCAGACCGGTCACGCCGTCGGTTATCGCCTCCGGCGTGCCGGTCACGGCGGTCGTAACGACCGGGGTGCCGAGTGCCATCGCCTCGAGCACGACCGTCGGCAGACCCTCGCGGTCGCCGTCGTCGGCGACGACGAAGGGAGCGGCGAAGACCGTGCCCCGACGGATCAGGTCGTGGGTCCGAGCCTGCGTCAATGCACCGAGCATCTGGACCCTTCCCTCCAGGCCGCGCAGTTCGATCCGGTCACGGAGGGCCTGCTCGCAACGGCCGGTCCCGCCGAGCAGGACGGGGACCTCGACGCCTCGTTCGGCGAGGATCGCGGCGGCGTCGATCAGGTGCTCGAAGCCCTTCTTCTCGACGAGCCTGCCGACGGCGACGATCGACGGTGGGCCGACGGGAGCCGCGGTCGGGACACCCACGTCGACGACCTCGGAGGAGATCCCGTTGTAGACACGGTGCAGCCGAGTGGTCGCTTCTGGGAACCGTCTCGTCAGGTGGTCCACGTTGTAGTCACTGACCGTGACGACGTGGTGGGCGTCGCTCAACAGCCGGGCGAGGCGCTCCTGGTCCACGGACTCGTGGAAGATGTCCTTGGCGTGTGCCGTGAACGAATAGGGCAGTCCGGCGAGGGCACCGGCGAGCCTGGCGACAGTGGCCGCTGTCGTCGCGAAGTGTGCGTGCAGGTGGTCGACGTCGCGTTCCAGCGCCCACCGGGCCACGGCGATCGCCTGTATGGCGTCGTCGACGTCGGCGGCGAGGAGTTCGTCGATGGCGGCGGGGAAGCCCGGCAGGTCGACGACACCTTCGCGGAAGGTCCGCCAGAACCGTTCGGCGGAGCGGATGTCGTCGGGGATCCACTCGATCGGGGCCCGAAGGTCGGCCAGGCCCCCGTGGAAACGGGCGTCGGTGGGTCGACGTAGCGAGGCGATCTCGACGTGCTCGCCTGCTGCTTCGCGGGCGAGGATCTCGTTGAGGATGAACGTCTCGGACAGCCGTGGGAACGACTTGACGACGTAGCCGACGGCTCGGTCGGTCCTGCGGCCCCAGACTTCGGACGGCACTTCAGACGGCGAGGACACTGTGGGTCTCCTTTCGATCCTCGGACAGGAGGTCGGCGGCGAGCCCGCGGACGCGGTGCAGGCCGTCGAGGTCGAGGGCGCTGCGGTCGACGCGGGGTCCGCGCACGACCTGCTGCAACCAGGCTTCGATCGGTTCGGGTGCGATCGGGTCGCTGCCGAGGGCGGTTTCGTCGAGCATGTCGACGGCACCGTGATCCGCCAGGGCCCGGGCGCGGATCGCCTGCTCTCGCCGTGGCCTGCAACGGGGCACGACGAGCGCCGGAGTCGTGGACGCGAGGACCTCGGTGACCGTGTTGTAGCCACCCATCGAGACGACCGCTCGGGCACTCGGGATCCAGGCGGCCGGGTCCGGGGCGAACGGGATCACGTGCAGGTCGTCGCGCCCCCGAGCCAGCGACTCGACCCGGCTTCGTTCCTCGACCGGCATCTGCGAGCCGGTGAGGAGCACACCCGAGACGCCGTTCGGGAACTTCGACCGGGCGAACGCTGTCGCGAGGCGGGCACCGTCCGCACCGCCTCCGACGCTGCAGAGGACGTAGGGGACACCGGCGGGGATCACCGGCGGCCGGGCCCGTCGCCTGCAGCGCCCATGTGCCAGGTAGCCGGTGAAACGAACCATCGATCCGAGGCTTTCCTCCCAGCCGTGCACGCGGACGAGGTCGTGGACGGTCGGGTCGCCGTAGGCCCAGACCTCGTCGAACATGTCGAGAACGGTCTCCTCTACGGCCGAGGTCTCCCATTCCCGCCGCACGGTGTCGGGGTCGTCGAGCACGTCACGCAGGCCGAGTACGAGCCGGGTCCCGGCCGCTCGCAGCAGCCGGAGGGCCGGTTCGAGTTCGTCGCCGAGGCCGAGGGCGACCTTGTCCACGACGAGCAGGTCAGGGTCGTAGGCGGACAGTCCAGCGGTCAGGACCGCACGCCGGATGTCGACCACCGTGTCGAGACCCGAGGCGAGTCGTCCGCTCCGATACCTGCCGTCGCGGCCCTTGCGGATCGATGGGATGCGCAGCAGGTCGGTCCGCGGCGGAAGAGCGAACGAGCCGGCCTCGGCCGCCCCGGTCACGACCAACAGGTCGGGTCCACCGGCGATCGTGGACAGGCTCGAAGCCAGGGCGAGGTTGCGGCGGATGTGACCGAGTCCGAGTGTGTCGTGGCCGTAGAGGGCGATGCGGGGGACGTGCATGACCGTGACGATGACGGCCCCGCATGAAGCTCCCGTGAGTCCTCGATGAGACTTCTCTCATCCGGCGATCACGCAGGTCAGGACCAAACTTGACCGCTCGGTCAAGCGGAGCGTCCCAGGACGTGCTAATCCTCGGGGCGACGCATCAGTGCCGTATGCGACGACATCGCAGAGGACCCGACACAGGACCCGAGAAATGACCATCGCCCTCACCGACGACCACCTGGCACTCGCCGAGACCGCGGCCGACTTCCTCGGACGCCACGACGCGACAGCCGCCGCCCGCTCACTCCTGGAGGCACCTGCCGAAGAGCTTCCCGCTTTCTGGTCCGACCTCGTCGGGCTCGGTTGGACCGGGCTCCACCTGCCCGAGGACGTCGGCGGGTCCGGCTTCGGTTTCGACGAACTGGTCGTCGTGGTGGAGGCGCTCGGACGCGTCGTCGCGCCGGGGCCGTTCGTACCGACGGTCGTGGCGAGCGCCCTCATCGACCGGACCGCGGACGACGACACCCGTCGACGCCTTCTCCCGTCCCTGGCCGACGGAAGCGCCACGGCAGGTTTCGCCGTCACCGCCGATGTCACGGTGACCGGAGCCGGTGACTCCGCTACCGCGTCGGGCCGAGCGGCAGCGGTCCTCGGTGCCGGTCTCGCGAAGTTGATCGTTCTGCCCGCCGGGGAGGACGCGGTCGTCGTCTCCGTCGGCGACGGGGTGACCGTCGAGACTCCACCGAACCTGGACCCGACACGGCGCAGCGGCCGCGTGACCCTCGACGGTGCTCCGGCGACGGTGCTCGCCGGTGGAGCCCGCCTGCTCACCGATCTGAGCCGTGTGGTGCTCGCGGCCGAGGCGGTCGGCGTCGCCGCCGCCAGCACCGACCACGCCGCCGAGTACGCGAAGGTGCGCGTGCAGTTCGGCCGGCCGATCGCCATGTTCCAGGCCGTCAAGCACCACTGCGCCAACATGGCCGTCGCCACCGAACTCGCCACGGCAGCGGTCTGGGACGCTGCCCGGGCCACCGCTACCGGCGGCGACCAACTCACGATCGCCGCAGCCACCGCCGCCGCGCTGGCAGGACCCGCTGCCGACCTGTGCGCAAACCTCGCGACCCAGGTGTTCGGCGGCATCGCCATCACCTGGGAACACGACGCACACCTCTTCATGCGACGGGCCGAGGTTCTCCTCAACCTCCTCCGCCCCGAGACGGCCGCCGCAGAGGTGACCGACCTGACCCGCCGAGGCATCGTGCGCGAGAAGTCGATCGAGCTTCCGCCCGAGGCCGAGGCGATCCGCGAAGAGGTCCGCAAGCTCGTGTCGGAGATCGAGGGTCTCGACGACAAGGCCCGCCGCAAGGCCTTGATCGACAAGGGCTACGCCATGCCGCACTGGCCGGCCCCGTACGGCCGTGCCGCAGGCGCGGTGGAACAGCTCGTCATCGAGCAGGAGTTCGGGGCCGCGGGCATCAAACGTCCGAGCCTCGGCATCACCGCCTGGAACATCCTGACGATCATCCAGTACGGCACCGAGGAACAGGTCGAGCGCTGGGTACGCCCCGCTCTCGACCAGGAGGTCATCTGGTGCCAGCTGTTCTCCGAGCCGGACGCCGGCTCGGATGCCGCCGGCGTGAAGACGAAGGCGACCCGCGTCGACGGCGGCTGGGTCGTCAACGGCCAGAAGGTCTGGACCTCGGGTGCGCACGTCGCCGGGATGGGCTTCGCAACGGTCCGCACCGACCCCGATGCGAAGAAGCACGACGGCATCACGATGATGGCTATCGACATGCATGCAGACGGCGTCGAAGTGCGGCCGCTGAAGATGGTCAACGGCGGAGCCGAGTTCAACGAGGTGTTCTTCTCGGACGTGTTCGTGCCCGACGACGACGTCGTCGGGCCCGTGAACGGCGGTTGGACCGTCGCCCGGGCGACCCTCGGCAACGAGAGCGTGAGCATCGGCTCCGGGGACGGAGGAATGTCGTTGCCGGCCTCGATGCTGATCACGCCGTTCGACGAGCACCCGGAGCGCCTGACCGGTGGTGAGGCACGGATCGGCACGTACGCGGCCACCCTCCAGGCGATGGGCCTGTTGAACCTGCGCAGCGCGAACCGGGCCGTAGCCGGAGGCGGTCCCGGTCCGGAGGGGGCGATCACCAAGCTGGTCCTGTCCGAACTCGGACACGAAGCAGCCGCTGTCCTGCACGCCCTCGGCGGTGAGGAGTCGGCCTACACCGACGGTGCCGCTTTCATCAGCTCCAACCTGGTTCTCATGCACCGTGCGATGTCCATCGCCGGAGGCACCTCGGAGATCAAGCGCAACCAGATCGGTGAGCGCATCCTCGGCCTCCCCCGCGACCCACTCGTCAACTGACCGTCGCCCCGTGGCCTGTCCGACGCTCCCGACTGGTGTGGGCGGCCAGGCCGCCTGCGATAGTTGACCGGACCGGTGTCCCGATGGTGAGAAGGGCTGGCATGGCTGGGTTCACGAAGTTGCTGGTTGCTGCGTCCGTGGCCGCCGGCGTCTTGACAGTCGTCGGCACCGCGGCCCCGATCGTCCCCGCTCGACCGGCCGCTGCCGACGTGTCCTCGTCAGCAGTGTTCGTATCGATCGAGCCGTGCCGTCTCGTCGACACTCGACTGCAGGGCTCGCCGGTCGGCGGGATTCCACGCACATTCCGCGTCGCCGGAACGTCCGGGGCACCGGGTGAGTACGCCGCACAGGGTGGCCACGACGGCGGCTGCGGCGTGCCGGACGACGCGACAGCGATCAAGGCGTCGATCAGCGCCGTCGACCCCGCCGGCGCAGGCTTCCTGCGGGCCTGGCCCGCAGGAACCACGCCACCGAACGCGACGTTCCTCAACTACTCGACGGACTCGACGACCAACTCCGGTGCCCTGGCGATCGCCACCGATCCGACCTCGGCCGACCTCACCGTCAAGGCGTTCAACGGGACGACCGATCTGGTGATCGACGTGCAGGGCTACTTCGTGCAACCCGACGGCATGCAACCGGGTGCCACGTACGTTCCGATCACGCCGTGCCGCATCGTGGACACACGACGCGCCGCGGGAGCGGTGGCCGCGTTCACCTCGAGGACGTGGCGCGTCGCCGGCGACGGCCCCGAGTTCGCCGACCAGGGCGGCCGCGCCGGTGGGTGTGGGGTTCCCGACAACGCGGTCGCCGTCGAACTGACGTTGTCGGCAACGGAGCCTCGGTGGTCCGGGTATCTGCGAGCCTGGCCTGCCGACGTCGACGCACCGGTCGCGACGATGCTCAACTACCCGCGCAACCACGCTGCCACGAACACCGGTGCCGTGGCGATAGCAACGAATCCATCGGCGCAGGACCTGACCGTCGAAGCTTTCAACGGGACCACCCACGTCGTCGTGGACGTGCAGGGCTACTACACGACCGCTCCCGGAACCGGCGCCTCGTTCACCGCCGTCAACCCGTGCCGGATCGTCGACACGAGGCTTGCCGGCGGAAGCCTCGCGGCCGGTACCTCCCGGGTGTTCCGGGTCACCGGAACCGACGACATGGCACCTCAAGGAGGGATCGCGTCGGGGTGTGGGGTTCCGGTCACCGCGACCGCCGTCGAGGCGACCATCTCCGTCGTGGACCCCGCCGGGACCGGTTACCTGCGGGCCTGGCCCGCCGACGGACCGGCACCGACGGCGACCGTCGCCAACTTCCACCGCCGTGTGAACGTCTCGAACACGGGGGCCGCAACGATCGCGATCGACTCCGGCACGGCGGACATCGCAGTCCGCTCGTACGGTTCGAGGACCCACGTCGTGATCGACATCGAGGGTTGGTACGCGCCGAGCACGTACCCGACCTCGGTGTCCGCTGGCGGCGGCCACTCCTGCGCTCTCATGAACGATGCGACGGTCCGCTGCTGGGGCAGCGACCTGGACGGTGAACTCGGCGACGGCCGCCACATCGACCGCGCCTACGCCGCCCCGGTGAGCGATCTCACCGACGTCGCACAGGTGTCCGTCGGAGCCGACCACACGTGCGCTCGCCGGATCGACGGGACCGCCGCCTGCTGGGGTGCGAACTCGTCGGGGCAACTGGGCGACGGCACCACCGACAGCTCCTCGACACCGCTGGACGTCCCGTCGCTGTCGGGCGTGACCTCGATCGCGTCCGGCCTGTTGTTCACCTGCGCGTCGCTCGACGACGGCACGGTCCGCTGCTGGGGAACCAACGACAAGGGCCAGCTCGGAGTCGACCCCGTAACCACCCCCCAGGCGAACTCCCCGGTCCAGGTGTCCGGACTCAGCGACGCTGTCTCGGTTGCCGTCGGCCATCAACACGCCTGCGCGATCCTCCAGGACGGCACGGTCCGTTGTTGGGGAGACGACTCCGAGGGCGAACTCGGTGACGGTCCGACCGACAGCACGGCGGCAGGGCCGGTGGCCGTGACCGACCTGGGCGCGGTCACCTCGATCTCCGCCGGGTACCGGCACACCTGTGCCACGACCGACGGGACGGTCCGCTGTTGGGGCGGCAACGCGAACGGTCGTCTCGGCGACGGCACGACCATCCCCTCGAACGTCCCCGTGCTCGCCGTCGGCATCGGCGACGCAGCGTCGGTGACCGTCGGCGGAGGTCACACGTGCGCCCGACTCGGCAACGGCGACCTTCGCTGCTGGGGTTACAACGCCTACGGCCAGATCGGAGACGGAACGACCGACGCGACGGCGCTCCCGACGACCGTGGGTGGTGGAACCAGCGGCGCAGTGGCGCTCGACGCCGGCTCCGACCACACCTGCGCGGCGCTCGCCAACGGCACTGTCCGCTGCTGGGGTTACAACTCGACCGGCCAGGTCGGAGACGGAACGACCGAGGACCGCACCTCCCCGGTGGCGGTCCTCGGACTGTGACGGCCAGAGTGTCCCGATGAGCGTCACCCCCGACCCCACCGGCAACGCGACGGTCCTCAGAGGCCGGGACGGCATACAACTCGTGGCCGACGTCGGCGGTCCCCTCGACGGCCCGACGGTGATGCTGCTCCACGGCGGTGGACAGACCCGTCACTCCTGGGCGGGCACCTGGGCCCATCTCGCCGAGCACGGGTGGCGGGCACTGTCGCTCGACCTTCGCGGTCACGGGGACAGCGCCTGGGACCCGGCCGGTGACTACGAGATCGAGGCGTTCTCCGCGGACGTGACCACCGTCGCGAAGTCTCTCGACACACCTCCCGTGCTCGTCGGCGCCTCCCTCGGTGGAATCTCGTCGCTGCTCGCCGTCGGTGAGGCCGAGGATCAGCGGGCGGTCGCGCGTGCACTGGTTTTGGTGGACATCGCCCACCGCATGGAGGCCGACGGCCGGGACCGCATCGGAGCGTTCATGACCGGCCACCTCGACGGGTTCGCCTCCCTCGAGGAAGCGGCGGACGCGATCGCCGCCTACAACCCGCATCGGCCCCGACCGACCGACCTGTCCGGGCTCAGCAAGAACCTCCGGCTGCGCGACGGGCGCTGGCACTGGCACTGGGACCCCCGGTTCGTCACCGGTCGCTTCGGATTCGAGGACGAGACCAGGGCGTCGATGCTCCGGCCGCAGCGACTGGCCGACGCTGCCGCCAACCTCCGCATCCCGACGTTGCTCGTCCGCGGCCGCAAGAGCGATCTCCTCTCCGCCGAGGGTGCCCAGGACTTCCTCCGCCTCGTGCCTCACGCCGAGTTCGCCGACGTGACCGGCGCGGGTCACATGGTCGCCGGGGACCGCAACGAGATCTTCAACGAGGCGATCCTCGATTTCCTCGACCGCAACCGCAGCTGAAACACATTCCGTAGGAGACCTTCGTGAAGACCAGAGCCGCCGTGCTTCGCTCCCCAGAGGGCCCGTTCGCCGTCGAGGACGTCGAACTGGCTCCCCCCGGTTCGGGCCAGATCCTCGTCCGCGTCGCCGGCGCCGGGGTGTGCCACACGGACCTGCTGCACGGCGAGGGCCTCGGCATCGCCCCGCTGCCCGCGATTCTCGGCCACGAAGGCGCAGGCGTGGTCGAGGCGGTCGGAGACGACGTCGAAGGGATCGCCGAAGGCGACCACGTGGTGCTGTCCTTCACGACGTGCGGGTCGTGTCGCAACTGCGCCGACGGCCATCCGGCCTATTGCGACACTTTCCTGTTCCGGAACCTCGGCGGCCGGGCGATGGACGGCACGACCGGGGTGACGGACGCCGAGGGAGCCGACGTGTCGTCGCGCTTCTTCGGTCAGTCGTCCCTGGCGGCGCACTGCGTCGCGGACGCACGCCACGCGGTCGTCGTCGACCGTGATCTGCCGCTGGAACTCCTCGGCCCGCTCGGCTGCGGTTTCCTCACCGGCGCCGGTTCGGTCGTGAACTCGCTCGGTGTGCAGGAGGGGATGTCGGTGGTGGTCACGGGTGCGGGTGCTGTCGGCCTGGCGGCCGTGATGGCAGCGAAGGCACTCGGCGCGGGAACGATCATCGCGGTCGACCGCCACGAATCACGCCTGGAGTTGGCCCGAGAGCTCGGTGCCACCCACACGGTCGGGGCGGACGCCGATCTGGCGGCGGAGATCCTGGGCATCACCGCCGGTGGTGCCGACCGTGCACTCGACACCACCGGGGTGCCGGCAGTGATCCTGGCGACGTTGGCGAGCCTCCGCATGACGGGTGTGCTCGGCATGGTCGGCGCGCAGCACGGTGACCTCGTGCTCGACGGCCTGACGCCGCTCGGCAAGACGATCACGGCGATCTTCGAGGGTGACGCGGTTCCACGCGAACTGATTCCGCGGCTGCTGGGTTGGTGGCGGGAGGGCCTCTTCCCGTTCGACCGCCTCATCGAGACGTTCCCCCTGGACGAGATCGAGGACGCGATCGCCGCCTCACGGTCCGGGAGGGTGGTGAAACCCGTCCTAGTCCCCTGAGCGAACGCTCCGGGTACGGGCCTCGGCGACGAGGGCCCTCATCGCCTTGTTCAACGAACGTCCTATACCTGCCCGCATCAGCGGCATGACGGGCTTCATGATCGGCTTCGGTTCGACCGCCATCCGGTAGGTGACCCTCGTACGGCCCGGTCCTTCCACGTGGATGGTGCACCGCTCGACGATCGAGCGGATCCCGGGCGGCCCGCTCGTCACCGTGAACGCCCACAGCCGATCCGGTTCCCAGGCGATGAATCGCTCGTCGAAGCCGATGTTCGGCCTGAGCGTGACCCGCCGTGTGGAACCGACGCCGGTCTCGTCCGCGGACATCGGCTCGCAGCCGACCAGGGGCGCACCGAACCATTCGGGCCAGCGACGGTGGTCGACGAGGACGGCCCACACGGCCGATGGTTCGACGTCGGCGACGGCCTCCCCCTCGATGCGCACCGGCGCGCTGTCGGCGAAGTCGATCTCACGTGGCACGTATGCAGGCATCCCGTCATCGTTGCCGCCGCGGCCACGGTCCGCCACACCGGTGGCCAGGGTCCGCTCGACGCGCTACACACGTGTGCACGTGGAGCCCGTCCAGGGCCCGATGAGGGGGAACCATGTTCATCAGGACGTCGCTGCGTCGCCTAGCAGTAGCCGCCACCGCCACGCTCGGTCTGCTCGCCCTCACCCCTGCCCCCGGCGAGGCCGCCGGGGTGACCACGCATGGTTGGATGGCCGTGTCCGCTATCCCGAAGGTGTCCGATCCGGCGCTCCGCCAACTGCTCGCAGCCCACGAGGATCAGGTCCGCGCCGGCGGAATGTTCCCGGACTCGGGCTACATCCCCGGCAACACCTACGGCGAGGAGGCTCACTGGCAGCGTTTCGTCGACGCGTACACGGACCAGATCCTCGACCGCGACGACTGCGGGGACATCACTGCACCGGACGGTCCGTGCGCCGACATGATTTCGCACCTGATGGGGGTCGCGGCCCACGGGATGGGCGACGAGGTGTGGGACTGGCTCTTCGAACCGAACGGACCCGATCTCGACGAGTACTACACGAACCCGGCGAACACGGCGTTCAACGAAGGTGGTGCCGAGTCACAGATGGACGTCGTCGCGATCGGCGTGCACGGCGTACCGAGGCCGAACATTCCGCCGCTCCCTTCCGAATCCACGCTCATCGCAGCGTTCGACGAGGCCGGTCTTCACACCGTGACCCCGAATCAGTTCGCCCTGCAAGGACTGGGCGAACTGGTCTGGGACGCTGAGAATTCGTGGGTCGCGACCTATCTCGCCGACATCGAGGCGGCGATGCCGTGGATGTCGGCGAACATGGTCACCGCACCGGGCGGCGTCGACTTCGCGTCGACGGCGATCGCCGGTTACTGGGAGTACCTGTGGGGTCGGCTGACCGGTGACGTTCCGGCGACACGGGTTTCGATCACCTATCCGGCACCGGGTCAGACCGATATCCCCGCCACTGGCTGGGACCGGGCCAGCTTCCAGCCCGGTTCGAGTCGTGGCCGTGGCGGCGCCCGCACCCGGGTCACCGCCGTGCTCACCTCGGCGATGCCCTACCAGCACGTTGGCGGACCGGCGGTGACCAACGAACAACCGGCCGGTTCGATGACGATCCGCGACCGCCAGACGGGAGCGCTGGTCCCGCTGCGCTCGGGCTACCCGAGGGCGGTCCCCTACGGCGCCGACTCGGGTGAGCACGTGATCGACGTCCAGCCTGACACGAACCTCCAACCGTGCCGTTGGTACGACGTGTCGCTGAGCGTGGATGCCCCACTGTTCGACTCGCGTGGCCTGCCCGTCACGCCGCACGAGTGGGCCTTCCGGACCGAGTGCACGGGCAACGCCCTCACGGGCACGGTGACCGGTCCCGGTGGTTCGCCGGTGAAGGGCGCGTGGGTGCTCGCCTATCGCCCCACGGACGGGTTCGCCCCTACCGCCATCGGCGTGACAGGTGCCGACGGCCACTACGCGGTGAGCGTGCCGGCCGATCCGTCGTACCTGGTCGGTGTGCTGACTCCGCCGGCGCTCGGCCTGTCGAATGCGATCGCCCCCGGACGGGTCTCGGTCGCCGGCGCACCGGTCGAGGTGAACCTGACGGTCGAAGCTGCGCCGTCGCTGACCGGCCAGGTCCTCGAGCCCGATGGTTCCCCGGTCAGCGGAGCATCCGTGGCGCTGTTCGGTCCCACCGACACCTGGATCCCATCGGTCCGCACGACCACGGACGCCGACGGGAACTTCGCGCTCCAGCGCCTGGGCCCCAAGTCGTACACGGTGGCCTACAAGAGGTCGTCGGACAGCCGGTGGACGTTCTTCGACCGCACGTACGACCGGAACGCGGCCACGAAGGCGGACCTGGCGGCAGGGCCTGCAACCCTCACGCTTCGCCTTCTTCCCACGTCGTCCTGACGGTCCCTGCCATCTCGCTCCCGGGAGCGGTACCCTCCCCCACCCATGGCGAGCCTCGTCTACCGCGCAAAGCGTTTCGTTCGTACGCCGCTGATCTGGCAGGGACGCCGCCGCCACGCCGACGAACCACCAGCGGTCAAGGAGCGTCTCGAACGCCACCTCTACCGCAAGAAGGCCTGGGACCTGTGGGCGTGCACGGTCATCGACCCTCACTACTTCTACCGGGCCGAACTCGACGCGGACAGCGTGATCGTCGACGTCGGAGCGTTCACCGGCCACGTCGCCGAGGAGTTTTTCGACCTCTACGGAGCACACGTCCACGCGTTCGAACCCTCGCCCCGCTTCCACGACGAGATGGCGAGACGCCTCGAGGGCAACGACCACATCCACCCGTACAACTACGGGCTCGGCAAGGCGGACGCGACGATGGCCCTGTCCGAGGACGGGATGGCGTCGTCGTTCGAGATCGCCGCCTCGTACCGTGACGGCACACCGACGACGACGGTGAGCATCCGCGACGCCGCCGCCGCGTTCGACGAGATCGGACTCGAGCGGATCGACTTCATCAAGATCAACATCGAGGGCGGCGAGTTCGACCTCATCGACCGCCTCTACGAGACCGGTTGGCTCGACAGGACTCGCTACGTGCTCGTCCAGTTCCACGAATGGTACGACAAGGCGGAACTCCGTCGTTGGAAGTCCCGGCGGCAGCTCAAGGCGACGCACCGGGAGCTGTGGAGCTGTCCGTGGATCTACGAGATGTGGTGCCACCGGGACCAGCTCCCGGCAGAGCCGGATCCCGAGGCGGTCGCAGCGTTCATCGAGTCGTTGCGCGCGTCCGCGGCCGCACAGCAGGCGGCCGCAGACGGCTCGAACTGATCCGGATCAGCCGGACCGGGTCGATTTCAGGACTCGGTGGCGCTGGACTCGAGCTCCGGTGCGCTGGTGTCGGCGGCGCCTAGACCCGCGATGTCGATCCGGCGGGGCTGAGCCTTCGCCTTGACCGGAACGGTCACTGTCAGCACACCAGCGTCGTAGTCGGCTCGAACGGCCTCGGTGTCGAGGGCGTCGCCGAGGAACAGTTGACGACGGAAGGTGCCGTGGGCCCGCTCGGTGATGAGACGCTCGGAGGCGTCGGCTCCGGCTCGGTCGCGCTTGGCGGAGATGGCAAGCACGTTCTTCTCGACGGTGAGGTCGATGGAGTCCCGGTCGACACCGGGAAGGTCCACCTCGATGACGAACTCGTCGCCGAGCCGGTAGGCGTCGATCGCCATCGGGCTGGAGGATCGTTCGCCGCCGAACACCTGGGCGGTGAGCCGGTCGAGGTCACGGAATGGATCGGTACGCAGCAGCATGACGGCCTCCTCATCAGGTTCGTCGGTAGATGGCGATGCTGACGTACTCACCATACGGAAAGTTGATAGCGATACCAACAAGTTTTCTGAATTTTCAGCTTCGGGGTTCGAGGGTCGCCACCTTCGGGCCGGCTTTCGACACGAGTTCCCGGAGGCGGTCCATACCCTGGTCGTCTCCCTTCAGCTGAGCGTCGTAGAAGGCTGCGGTCGCCCTGGTCACCAGCTCGTCGAGCGGCTCGTCGAGACCCCCGAAGTACCCGTCGTCGTGCCCCGTACCGACGAGCGTCAGGAACCACGCGTCGCCGGGATAGTGATCGAAGGATCCCCGACCGGCGTCATAGGGCACGGTCGGATCAGCGTTGCCGTGCACGAAGAGGGCCGGCGGCGCGCCCGTGGCATCGGCGGGCGTCTTCTCCGAGCCTCCGCCGAAGCCCGCGAACTCGGTGATCGCGGCGATCCGGTCGTCGGTGCAGCACGGGTCAGCCACTGCCGTGAGCGTCGTGATCGCTCCGAAGGACTGACCGCCGAGGCCGATCCGGGCATCGTCGATCCGACCCGACCAAGGCGCCTTCTCGTCCCCTGCTTCACCGGCGAGCATCCGGTCGATCACGAAGGCGACGTCGACGGCCTGCTCGGGCGCCCCGCCGTAGTCCGTACCGCCGGGAACTCCGGTGGTGGAGAGCGGATAGTTGGGACCGGCGACGACGTAACCCGCCGAAGCCCATGCCACGAGCGTGGAGGCGTAGTCGTCAGCGTTACGGGTCGACCCGTGCGAGAACACGATCAGCGGCGCCTTCCCCCCGTCGATCATCGGCCCACCGTCGGCCACCTTCCCGGTCGCGTCACCCGCGGTCGGATACCAGACCACTGTGGGCAGGGTCCGCTGCGGTTTCTCGGGCTGGCCGCCGTGGGCCTTGGTCGGCCTGCTGTCGTCCACGAAGGTCACCTCGACCCGAGCAACCGCGAACGTCCCGATCGGCGACGGATCGTCCAACCGCCGGCCGTCCTGCGACGCGGACTCGGCAGTAGTGGCGGTACGTGCAGTGGTGGTCGAAGACGAGTCCGAGTTCGATCCACCACAGCCGGCGAGCAGCCCTCCGGCGACGAGAACGGCCACCGTCGGCAGGATCGCCACGGACGAGATCTTCGTACGGTTCCTCATGGCCGAACCGTACCGTCGGCCCGCGGGCCGACCGAGGGTCAGGCGCTACGCGGGCAGAGCGCCCAGAGGTCGAGGTCGAGGAGTACTCCGGGTGCGTACTTGCCGTCCTCACCCTTGAGGGTCATCGACTCGTCCCGACCCTTCGTGGCGACGAGGCGCAGACGCAGGGCACCGACGCCGGGAGCCTGCGTCTCGGCCTTTTCGAGGATCTCGGACCACGCGTACACCGTGTCCCCGGCGAAGGCCGGGGCCGTGTGCGCACCGCCGTTGATGGCGGCGATCAACTGTGCGTTGGCCAGGCCGTTGTACGAAAGGGCACGGGCCATCGAGATCACGTGGCCGCCGTAGATGAGGCGCTTGCCGTCGGGCCGGGCCTCGACGTTGAAGTGGACCTTGGCGGTGTTCTGCCACAGCCGCGTCGCCATCATGTGCTCGGCTTCCGAAAGCGTGACGCCGTCGACGTGGTCGATCTTCTCGCCGACCTCGTAGTCCTCGAAGCGGTGCGGTTCACCTGCCGCCGCGAAGTCGTAGTTCGTGAAGTCGAGGCCGGCGGGGATCACGAGATCCTCCGGAGCGACGACCGAGGCCAGCTCGGGCACCACCGTCTCGGGCGCCGGCGCGGAGTGGTCGCGCTTGTGGACCATCACCCAGCGCGCCCAGTCGATGACGGTCGCCCCGTCCTGGTCGACGGCCGTGGAACGCACGTACACGACGCCCGTCTTGCCGTTCGAGTTCTCCTTGAGGCCGATGACCTCGGAGCTCGTCGAGATCGTGTCGCCGGGGACGAGCGGACGGTGGAAACGGAGTTCCGCGTAGCCGAGGTTCGCGACTGCGTTGAGCGACACGTCCGGGACGGTCTTGCCGAACGCGACGTGGAAACCGATCAACTCCTCGACCGGGGCGTCGGTCAAGCCGCACGAGGCGGCGAAGGTCGCGGCCGACGGGACGGCGAACCGGGTCGGGTACAGGGACCCGTAGAGGGCACGGTCACCCTCGGTGATCGTGCGAGGGGTGGCGTGCTGGATCACCTGACCCAGCCGGAAGTCCTCGAAGAAGTTGCCCGGGTTTGTCTTGCTCATGTCGCCCCTTCGGGTCCGTCGGTCGAGCAGCGAACCTACCGGTGCCGGCACGCCCGGCGGCAACCCCGAGTTCAGCCGGCAGCGGGTTGGGAGACGGTGAGAGGGGCCGCCTCGCGGATCGCGTTTCGCCGCGCCCTCGCAGCAGCCGAAGCCTCCGAGTCCAACGCATCCATGACCAGCGACGTGTACAGGACCCGCCTCGGGCGCGTGACCGGAGGCTGGGCCATGTGCAACGTGCAGCTGCAGTGCACGGTCAGGTCGCCGGTCCGGGTCGGGAGGTCGATGATCGGCAGGTCGAGGTCGGGCTGCACGCTCGGGGCGGGCCACATGAGCGCCCGGTTCGAACCGGCGACGACGCGGAGCTGACCCGAATCCGCGTCCGCACCCGTCACGGAGACGCCGACGGTCAGCGAGCAGCAGTCGAAACTGTGTCGCCCCAAAGAGCAGTCCTTGTGCCAGGGGATGTCGGAGATGCCCTGCCGCACGCCGAGCGGCTTGAACAGACCTTCGCAGCGGCCGCGCCCTGTCGGCAGGTGGTGTCCGTCTCCGGTCAGGTCCCCGATTTCGGTCAGGCGTTCGTCCTCGATGACCCGCGCCGTGGCTTCGGAACGCAGGTCGAACGCCTGCATCCGGACGAGCGCGTCGCTGCCGTCGGCGAGCACCGCCCACCATGAGCGTCCGTCACCCTTCGTGTAGCCGGGAGCCTCCCGGTCCATATCGACCGAGACCGCCGCCATCTCGGATTCGTCGAAGACGCCGCGCAGATGCAGGAAGCCGGCCTGGTGGAGGAAGTGGGCGCGTTCCTCGATCGGGTCGTCGAGGGTGAAGGAGCGATGCAGGTCGAGTGGCCTGCCGTCGAGGTCCACGAAGTCGATCGCCCCGGCGGTGTGAGGGACCGTGCCGTCGAGCGCGGCGCGCAGGATCAGCCACCAGTCGAGCACGAGCGCCAGGCCGCCGCCGTCGATCCGCAGCGAGCCATCGGCGAGCCAGGAGATCGGCGTGCACTGGTCCACGACCAGATCGGCCAGCTGCTGGGTCGTGAGGTGGAGCACCGCCCGGTCGATGGACCGCGTGACCGGTTCCAGTAAGGGGACACCACCTTCGAGCGAGAGGAGTCGGCGTTCTCCTTCGACGTCGATGACGAGTGGCGCGAGGTCGGGACGCCATGCAGGTCCCAGACGATCCGCCGAGGCGGCCAGGGCAGCGGGGATCGTCTCCTCGAGCAATACGGCGACATCGGTCTCGACCTGTGTCGAGTCGGTACGGGTCCTCAGGTCCACGCTCACCGGCCGGACGCTACCCATGCAGCCAGGAGTCCGCTCGGCGAACGGAGCGGTTCGCTGCCCAGTTGTTAGCGTGCGCCCGATGGAGCTGGACGGGCCGTGGGAAGCGGTGGTTGCCGACGACGACGTGCGTCGGACGTGGCTCGATCACGAGGATCCTGACCCGTCCACGATCGTCGACGGCCCCGACCCGGACCTCGAAGCCGAAGTGCCCGACTGGCAACCGATCCGGGTCCCCGGGCACTGGCGTTCGACACCGCACTTCGCCGACTCGGACGGGCCGCTGCTCTATCGCCTGCGGTTCGACCATCCGGCACCCGCCCCCGGCGAGCGGTACTGGCTCCGGATCGAGGGGATCTTCTACCAGGGCGACGTGTGGCTCGACGGCGGCTACGTCGGCGACCC
>JAGQSN010000211.1 GCA_020439555.1 Acidimicrobiales bacterium
TCGACTCCATGCCGCCGGCGACCACGATGTCCGCATCGCCTGCCTGGATCATCAGGTCGGCGAGGTAGAGGGCGTGCATTCCCGACGGGCACACCTTGTTGACGGTGGTCGCCGGGACGTTCATGCCGATGCCGGCCTTCACCGCAGCCTGGCGAGCGGTGATCTGGCCTGCTCCGGCCTGGAGCACGTGGCCCATGAAGACGTACTCGACCTGTTCGGGTGTGACACCGGCTCGCTTGAGGGCTGCCTCGATGGCGAAGCCGCCCAGTTCGGCGGCGCTGAACGACGACAACGCGCCGGACAGCTTTCCGACCGGGGTACGAGCACCTGCGACGATCACGGATCCAGCCATTGGAAGTTCCCCTACATGAGTGGCGGACGGGTCCGGAAAGCGTACTGACGATCGCGCCTTCCCCGCCCATCCGGACCGGGAACGGAGCGGGTCAGGCGGCGCCGGCGGATCCGATCGCGTCGTCGATCCGAGACCTGAGTTCGGTCAACGCTGCCGCGGCTTCGTCCCGTGCCTCGGTGAGCTGCGCGATCTGGGCGGTCAGTTCGGCGACCGACGCTTCGGCCTCCACGCGTGCCCGTTCCTTCGACGACTCCAACATCGCGTCGACGCGCTCCTGAGCGTCGGCCACGAGACCGAGTGCCTGCTCCTGGGCTGCGGCGAGGGTCCGTTGCGACTCGGCACGGTCCTGGTCCGCGGCCTCACGGGTCGCCTGGGCCTCGGCCTCTGCTGTCGTCCGCAGTTCTTCCACGTCGCGGGCGGCGTCGGCTCGCAGGCTGGCGGCCTGCTCGTGGGCCGTACGCAGGACCGTCGCGATCTCCTGGCCGACGTTGTCCCAGTCCGTCGTCCCTGCCGGGGTGGTCCCTCCCGAGGCCGGCTCTGCCGGCTCTACGATCGGCTCCTCCTCGGCGGGTGCATCGTCCGCGACGGGCCCCTCGGGCTGGTCCACCTCTTCGGCCGGAACTTCGGCTTCCGGTTGCTCGGCCGGCTCCTCGGATTCCGCTGCTTCCTTCGCGGTCTTTGCATCCTCGGCGGCCGTGAGGGCTTCGCGGTAGCCGTCGGCCACGGAACGCAGGAAGGCGCGGACCTCGTCCTTGTCGTAGCCCCGAAGGCCGACGAGGAACGTCTTCTCGGCGATCTCCTCTGGAGTGAACGGCATGGTGGGTGTGCTCCCAGCGGTCGAAGTAGCGGGAACCTATCGGCGGACGCGGTCGGACCATGAGACGATGGGCCGAGCGTCTGGGTCCCAACCTAGGATGCGCGCCCATGCAGGCGATCCTCGAAGCAGTCCAGGCCGGCGCGACCGGCGACGAACTCTCGAACCTCCCGATCCCCGAGTCGTACCGGGCGGCGTTCGTCAAGCGTGACGAGCAGACGATGTGGGAGGGCGTCGCGTCCGAGGACAAGGACCCTCGCCAGTCGCTCCACGTCGGGGAGGTCGCCACGCCCGAGATCGCCCCGGACGAGGTCTACGTCGCGGTGATGGCGGCCGCGATCAACTTCAACACGGTGTGGACCTCGATCTTCGAGCCCCTTCCGACCTTCGGGTTCCTCGACCGCCTCGGCAAGGAGAGCGTGTGGGGCGCCCGTCACGCCCTGCCGTACCACGTGGTCGGCTCGGACGCCGCGGGTGTGGTCGTCAAGGTCGGTTCCGCGGTGCGCAACTGGAAACCCGGCGACAAGGTCACGGTGCACTGCAACCACGTCGACGACCAGGACCCGTCGGCTCACGACGACTCGATGCTCGCCGCGAACCAGCGGATCTGGGGCTTCGAGACGAACTTCGGTGGCCTCGCCGACCTGACGATCGTCAAGGCCAATCAGTTGATGCCCAAGCCGGCGCACCTCTCCTGGGAGGAGTCGGCCTGCAACGCGCTCTGCAACTCGACGTCGTACCGCATGATCGTTTCGCCGCACGCCGGCGACCTGAAGCAGGGTGAGGCCGTGCTGGTCTGGGGGGCGACCGGCGGCATCGGCGGCTACGCGGTGCAGTACGTGCTCAACGGTGGCGGTATCCCCGTCGGCGTCGTGTCGTCCGCTGCCCGGGAGAAGCTCCTCCACGCGATGGGCTGCGAGCACGTCATCAACCGGGCCGAGGCGGGCTACAAGTTCTGGAAGGACGAGCACACCCAGGACGAGGCCGAGTGGCG
>JAGQSN010000212.1 GCA_020439555.1 Acidimicrobiales bacterium
AAGGCCGAGTACGAGCCCGACGACATCGCACCAACCATCGCAGCCAAGGCGGTCGAGCGAGCCCAACGGTGCGCCCCCGTGGCCCGGCGGATCGCGTCCACGACCAGGTAGCGGGTTCCTTAGCCCCAGAAGATGCAGATCGGGTCGGCGTCGATCTCGGCGAGCAACCGGTCGATCGTCGGCGTGGGATCGAGGTCCTCGTAGCGGTGGAACTTGCTGTTGCGGTCGGGCCAGTAGAGCGTCCAGACGCCGGTCGACTTCGTGTAGCGCATGCGGGCGATCTCCTGGCGGGTCCACTCGGGCCCGAAGTCCTCACGCCACGGCGGTCGGCACTAGAGGATCGTGACCGCCCGAGCATCCACGTCCATCTCGACGCGCATCTCGTCGATGTGCTCACCGATCCGCTCGTTCTGCTCCGCCACCCACCGGCTGGCTCGCGCGACGTCCGTCTCGGGAAGGCCCTGTGACGTCACCGTCGCCGGTACCGACCTCGATCGACACGCTCCAGGTCGGCATAGGTGGTCCCGTGATGGTCGGGAGCCTCAACGCACATGCGGGACGTCACATGAGTGCGGATCGTGGACTCCCGGTAGGTGCTGCCGCTCGCCTGGACCTCCTGAAGCACCTCCGACAGATCGAAGACCTTCCTTCTGTGTCGGCGCTCTAAACGCTCGAATGCTGCGAGGACCTCGTCACGACAGGTCATGCCACCGCTTCCTCAACGTCGTCGTCGGTCGGCTCCTCCTCCTCGAGGTCGTACTCCTCGGGAAGGCTGGGCACCGCTGGCTCGGACACGTCCTTGCCCATCGCTTTCCCGATGAGGTCGAGGAGCCGTTGACGACGATGTTCGAAGTACCCCTCGAAGTCGTCGCCGGCCAGGGCCTCGTAGCTCACGTGATGTTGCTCGATCCGCTCCCTCAGCTGCTCGGCAGTGGTCTCGGCCTCCTTGAGCAGGATGGGCAGGTACTTGCTGGGGCGCTCGCCCACCGATCTTGCGGTTGGTCGCGGCGGAGATGGCCGTCTTGTTGACGATGCTCTCGCGCTTCAGGTGGTCGATCTTGTTGTCGAGGCACCACTTCTTCGGGAACACGTGGTGGATGTCGACTGCAAGGCTGTGGTGGCTGGCGATGGTGATGTCCTGGTCGTACAGCCAGTCCCTCGACCCTCCGCGCATCAGCAGCGCGTAGACGCCCTTGTACGCGGCGCTGTTCCGCGTTCGGAGGGTGAGGAGGCGACCCGGGTCGAAGGATGACTCGTAGACGGTGATCGGCTCTGCCTCGCCACCATTGCACCAGTCCACGACCTGCTGGAGGTCGTTGGCGAAGCCCGTCTCGATGGCGCCGCCGTAGAGCTCGCCGAGCACGCCGCACCAGTACCAGCGGCGGATCTTCTCGACCTTGCCGATCGCCTCGGCCCCGCCGCCGAGCGCGACGTGGATCGCTGCCAAGGGGACAAGCTGGGTGCGATACGGCACGTCTCGTGCCTCGAAGATCATCTCGCCGGTCAGGAAGCTCGCACCCCAGAGGAATCCCTTCTCGACCTCGGGAGCCCACCGTTCGCACTCCTCACGAGTGAGGCGGAGGATGTCCCGCCGCTTGCACGAGACGGCGGGCGGCTTCTCGGAGTCCCCCTCCGCCCAAGCGTGCCGTCGCTCCCTGGTGGCAAGAAGGCTGATGGCTTGGAGGAAGTCCGTGCTCTGCATGCCGCGGAGGACCTTGTGATCGTCGAGCCGCTTCCGGCGCTCCTCCCAGTCCTGGCGGAGATCGAACTCGGTCGCCGCGAACGTCGCAGTGAGCAGCTCGAACACGTCCAGGGTGACACCACCGGTGTTGACCTTCTCGAAGACGGTGCACACCGCCTCACGGGGTGTCTCCTTCCGCAGAACGATGACCGGCACGGTGTAGCCGGTGATGTTCGCCAGCACCTGCTCCTTGAAGGCACTCCATCGAGCCAGCCGCTGCGCCATGTTCTCCTTGTCCAGTTGGAGGTAGGCGACCATCCAGGCGTCGACCGCCGGGCTGTCGAACACCGCACCGAGCGGGAACATCTCCTGTTGGCACTCGAGCTCAGTCGTCGAGAGGTCGAGGACGACGTCCTTCCCGAAGTTGTCCCGGAGGATCCTGTCCGGTGGGACCGCGACGATCGCTTGCTCTCTGTCACCGTCGGGGTCGAGGGCGGCATCCATGTCGAGGTAGAACCAACGCTCGAGGCGCTTCTTGCGGGTGTCCTGAGTCTGGACGGGGCGACCTGAGGCGAGCGACTGATAGAGCGAGGTCAGCCGCTGCTGCCCGTCGAGGATCAGTCGTTCCGCGGGCTTCTCCGCCGATGCCCCGTCGACGCCGCTGACCAGGCGTGTGGCGAACTGGACATCCGCACCGCCCGTCTCGAGCAACATCACCACGCCGACCGGATAGCCGAGCGACACACTCGCGAGAAGGCTGGCGATCCGGTCGACGTCCCACTTCCAGTCGCGCTGGAAGTCCGGGAGGCGGATCTTCCCCGTGCCGACGTCTTTGAGGAGCTCGTCGCCGAGGTTGAGGTCGGGGCTGTCGAAGGGCAATCGGGGCTCCTCAGAGGCGATCGCCGAGTGGTAACTCCCCGAGCCACTCGGCGATGGGTTGGATGGGTTCGGGTGGGCGGACGGCCATCCAGCAGACGAGGCGGATGTCGTCCTTGTCGACCGGTGGCAACGGCTCGGGCGGTTCGGGGAGCGGCAGGCCCTCGTCCTTGACGTACTCGGCGAGCATGGTGACTCGCTCCTTCGGCGATCGGTCCGATCGGACGATCTCGCGCACGGCCGTCACGATGCGCCGGTCCCACCTCGCGTTGAGGCGCCGGAGGAGCCCTTGCTGTGCTTCGAAGCCGAGGCCCTCACCCGAAGTGACCACCAGCTCGGCCGCCTCTCGGAGGGCGAGGGGGATCTCGGGCTGGAGATTGGCGATGTCGGTGAGCCTGGTCCACATGTCGAAGATGTGGGCCTGGGCGATTCCCCATGCGTCGAAGACCCCCGTCGCGGCACCGGGCGCGATGTCCTGTTCGCACGTCTCGCCTCCGGGGTCGGCCGCCACCAGTGACGAGAGGGTGTCGTCGAGGACAAGTCGCTCGCCGCCGGTGCCGGAGAATGGCACCCAGGTGTCGTCAGCGCCGACGAACCGGAACCATGGCTTCGGGTGGTCGGCGATGCGGGCGCAGAACACCCAGCCCGGTTGGCGCACCCGATCGGTGACGAAGCCGGATCCGGAGCCGTAGGCGAGGGCGAGTACGTCTCGGCGTAGGTGCTCGTGTGCGAGAGCACGCTCGAGCCTGCGGCGGTACTCCTCACCCGAGAGGGCCGCGGAGCCGCCCCTGTCGTCGAGGAGGACGGGGTTCTCGTCGTAGAGGCTCCTGATCAGTTCCTGTTGCTCGGCCACGTCGGCCAGGGCGACCTGCACGTTCGGGTCCGTGATCTGACCGGGCAGCACCTCGCCGACGCCGATCGCCGCGTTCGCGTAGGCGAGCTTGCGTTGCAGGGTCTCTTCGAGTCCGAGAAGGCGGTCGAGGTTGCGGGCCGGGAAGAAGCAGCCGAAGCGGACGAACTTGTGGTGCGAGCCAATCCGGTCGATGCGGCCGTGGCGCTGGACCATGCGCTGGGGGTTCCAGGGCAGGTCGTAGTTCACGATGTGGCCGGCCTGCTGGAGGTTCACGCCCTCCGACAGCACGTCGGTGGTGAAGAGCAGGTCGTAGCGATCCTCGTCGAGGAGGTTGCCGTGCTCGTCCTTGCGGCCCGCGGTGGCCGGGGCGAAGCGGGCGAGCGTGTGGGCTCGTCCCTCCTGGTCGATGCCGGTCTTGGAGCCGTATATGGGCGGCGCGATCCGCCCGCGGTACGAGGCGAGGTCCGACCCCTCGGGTGCGGCCTCGACCGCCGCCACGACTGCCTCGCGCAGGTGACGGATCGTGTCGGTGTAGGTGGAGAAGACGATGACCTTGCGCCGGTCGCCCTCGGCTACGCCGTCGCGGGACGGTCGGGTCGCCGACTCGGCCGTTTCCGCCAGCAGGGCAACGAGTTCGGCGACCTTCGGGTCGTCCGATGACGCGGCCGATTCCGCGAGTTGTCGGAGCTTGCGGAGCAGATCCAGGTCGAGCTCGACCTGCTCGGTGAGGTCCTCGACGTCGTAGTGGTCGGCCTCATCGATGCCGGTGATGGCGTCGGTGTCGATGGCGTCCAGGAAGTCATCCACCTCTTCGTCACTCGCGGCGAACTCCTCGAGGGCCTCGCCGGTCAGCACGTAGCCACCCTCGAGAGCCGTGAGGAACGTCTCGTGGGATCGAACGAGCCGGCCGAGCGTGTTTCCCAAGGCGTGGGCCGACGATTCGAGCCGTTTGAGCAATGCCGAGCGCAACAGCCCGGAGTTGGCCATCTGTCGGTTCTCGACGTCGTCGTCGAGGCGGTAGAGGCTGGTGGTGTACCGGGCCAGCGCGAGTCGATCGGGATCGCGTGTCTCGCCGGTGAGCCTCCGCGCCAGCGGGCCGGCATCGGCCACCTCCAGTGCGTAGATCATCGCGTCGAGCAGGTCCTGACCTTGAGGACTCAGCTCGTAATCGACCCGGTAGACGGCGGGCGTGGGGAACTCGATCTCGACCGGCTGACCGTCGGGTCCCACCAGGTGCTCGCCCCGGTAGTTGTCCTTGATGAACTTGCGGGTGCGGCGCACGGCAACCTGGTCCATCAGGTCGAACAGGTACTCGGGTGACAGGGCGTCGGGGTCCATGTCGCTGGCGCGCTTGATGTAGCCGGCGATCGACGGGATGCCGATGGACGCGAACTGGGAGTCGTTCTTCACGAAGTACGAGAGCAGCGACTGGAGGTCGAGCAGGCTGTTGTTCACCGGCGTGGCGGTGAGCAGCACGACACGCTTGGCGTACTCGCCGCCGAGCAGCTCCTTGACCGCCTCGGCCCGCAGCGTCGCCGTGTTGCGCAGGTTGTGCGCCTCGTCGATCACCACCAGCGCGTACTGGTCGAGGTTCTGGACCTCCTGCTTGGTGCCGAGGCGCAGGTCGTCGTAGGTGACCACCTGCACCCGATTGGAGTAGAGCCCGAACTGCCGCAGGAACGGCACCCAGGTCGAGTCCTTCAGGGCGGCAGGCACCACCACGAGCACCTGCTGGCGTCCTCGCACCGCCGCCCGGTGGATGATCTCCCCGGCCACGAACGTCTTGCCGAGCCCCACCTCGTCGCACACCAGCACACCACCGAGCTCGTCGAGGATCCGCAGCGAGCGGGCCACGCCGTCGCGCTGGAAGCCGGTGAGGTTGAGTCCGAGGGACACCGCGAAGTCGTCGTCCTCATCGTCGAGCCCATACAGCTCGTACAGCATCCGAAGGAACACCGTCCACGGGGCGTGGGCCTGCCAGCGAGCCTCATAGACGGCAGCCAGGTCGAAAGGCTCGGCGAGGTCCCACAGCTCGTCGAACCAGCTGATCACCAGCTGGGTGTGCTGACCGTTCGGGTAGCCCAGGTTCAGCTCGCGGTTCCGCGTGAGCCCGGCGAACGTGAGATTCGACGAGCCCGCGAGCACCGCCGGGTAGTTCGGGTGCACGACGATGAACGCCTTGCCGTGGAGGAACTCGCTGGTCAGTCGGCGCACCTCGACGGTCGGCTCGTGGCCGTCGGTGGTGCGTCGCAGCCATTGAACGAGCCGACGGGCAGACCGGTCGGCATCGATCGTGAACCCGACGAGGTCGCGTTCGTCGACGAGGCCGGCGACGTGTTCCTCGAACGGTGAGGGCCTCGGCACTCGCCGGACCGGTGGCGTCTCCGGCTCGGCCCCCAGGAGCAACCGGACCCGTGACGCCTGCTCGACCTCGTCCGCGATCAGGGCGAACCCAGCCGGGTTCAGGTAGGCGGTCGCAAGCGCCAGCTCCGGCGGGGTCGCGAGGTTCTCCCGGGACCCCGACAGCAGGCGATTGACGGCCTCCGCCACCGTCTCGCCCTCGGGCGGCCGGTTGGTGGCGAAGACCGGCGGGAACAGCGACCGGTGGTCGTTCACGACCGACGTTCCAACCAGTCCCGGCCGGCGGGCGTGATGACCCAAACACCCCTGACGCTGCGATCGATGAGACCCTGGTCGGCCAGGGCGTTGCGCGACCACTGCGCCGTGTTGCGCCAACGGACGGTCCGCTGATCCGACGGCAGCACTTCGCGGTCCACCGCCGTCAGGCGATCGCCCATCACCGATTCGAGAGCATCCAGGCAATCCCCGACGGGCATCGAACCACCGGCGTCCACCAGAAGCCGAAGGATGGGTTCACGGAAGGCCGCCTCGGTGGTCTTGGTGCCACGCTTGACCCGGCCGAAGTACTGCTTCCCGCCGTGACCCTCCTCCGCGGTTTCCGCCGCTTCGTCCTCCGCCCGGGCGGCACCGGGACGGACCAACGTGGATCGCCACCGCCCCAACAGGCCCGCGACCTCGTCGGTGAAGGATCTCAGCTCCTTCAGCCGCTCCGTGTTGGCATCGACCTCGCCGAATCGCTCGTCCCGGACCGCCTCCTGAGTCGCAGCCTTGAGGTCATCGATCGCGTCCTCCACGTAGGCAACCGTCAAGGTCAGCGCCTCGCCCACCTCGTCGAGCGGGTCCGAGTCGTTACTCACGGTTGGGCCTCCTCACCCTCGTCCGATCGCGTCGAAATAGCCGAGCACCTTCTCGAGCCTGGGTTCGTAGTCCCATCCCCGGTGGAAGGTCTCGAAGATGTGAATGACGTCGTCGCGCTCGAGCCCATACAGATCGGCGACGAGGGCGTCGAGCTCGGCGATCAGCTCAGGCTTCGCTTCCTCACTCACCGATCCCACCGGCACACCTACCGCTTCCGCCCAGTCGGCATAGCGATCATCGACAGCGGCGAGCCGACCTGACAGCTCGACTATGCGGGATCGACGAGAATCATCAAGTACCGGCCGTGGAATCGGGAAGGAGTTTATCACATGAAAATCGACTTGTACCTCGACAATCCGTCGAGCGAACCAGTCCAACGGGATGGACGAAAGTACCCCGATGAGGTACGCCTCTGCAGTCTGATCACCCGTCGTCCTCAACAGGTATGCCGCCTTGTCGGTGAGAATGACATTGGGGGGCACGAGAGCCGCGATCAATGTCCGAGAGTCAGTCGCGCGAGCGATACGCCTATATGAAATCCGAGGATGCATACAGGGTAACGTGGAGACGTCATCGACGGTTGCATGAGGCAGTTCCGCGAAAGCTGAGTTGCGCCTTCTCGACGAGGCAACCCTCCGGCGCTGTAACACCTCCGTGATCAGACGCGGGTCGGCGAACGCGTACCGCTCCGCAGTGTCGGGCATCCACAGGTTGAACGAGGCACCCTTGTACACGGGCCACAGTTCATCAGATGTCACCGGCTCGAGGATCATGTGCGGCCTACCGGTGGTGGCGTTGAGGTCGCCCTGCACTGGTCGAAATGACCAATCGTCGGCTCCCAGGTCCAGTCGATCCTGCGATCGCAGCTTCATGAAAAGGTCGATCGACCTTTCGCTGGGAAGTAGCGGAAAGGACGCGCTGTCAGTCCAAGCTTGGAAATCATCCACTGAGATCACTGCTGACGATTCCCGACGCCCCCGCGAGAACTCGTCCATAGACGAGTATGGCCCGGATACATGAAGCACACGATCTTGCCCGGCACCCTTCGAGATCGCGACGAACCCAATCGTGTAGCGATGTTCAGCCGACGGGAACACCCACCCTGCGGTATTCGTCACCATCGTGACGTCAGTAAAGGAGCCACTTTCGAGCACCGTCTTCCGCCACAATGTGCTCCCCGCTCCAGCTAGAGCGGACCGTGGCAGGACAATCCCGACTCAGCCTTCTTCGCGCACCAGCTGCCAAAAACGCCAGCTGAAGGCCTTGTAAAGATCGGGGTGTCCGGAGCCGATTCCGGGATAGGGTCCACGCAACAATACTCCGCGAAGCGCATCGACCCGCTCCACCTCTGCCTGGTACTCCGCCTCCAAGTCGGGACGCTCGGCACGAAGGCGCTCGATCCCCTCGTTGAGCGGCCCGACGGCGAGACTCCGTAGTCCGGGGAACCGGAGCGACCAGAACACCCTCTGGTCAACGTGCACTTCCTCCCATGGAGGGTTGCCGATCAAAACGTCAAAGCCAGGCCGCTCCCGGAGGAAGACCTCGGGGAAGAGGTACGGAAAGTGCGCTGGGTTCAGGGCCTGCACGGCGTCCTGGGCTGCTGGCGCGGAAGCAAGGGATGCGATCTTGTCGGGCTCGGTCGCCGCAACGAGATCCTCGCGGCCGATGCGCTTGAGGACGGCGGCGTCGAAGAGCAGGCGAGCGGTCTCGGCCTCGGCTCGGGCGCGCTGTGCAGCGCGGGCGGCGGCCTCGGCCTCGGGACGCGTCGCCTCGGCGGCAGTGGCGACGTCGGCGAGCACGTCACGGGCCTTGTCGAGCGCCTCCTCGATCGGGGCGTCGAAGACGGTGAGTTGGTTGCCCTTGCGCCCTTCGACGAGGACGCCGAGGGCTTCGTCGACCGTCCCGATCCCGGTGAGGCTGTTGGCGCAGACGAGGTTGTGATCGAGGCTCGACATGGGGAGGCCGCGAACGAAGGTGTGGATCCAGATCGACACCCGCGCGAGTTCGACGGCGACAGGGTTGATGTCGAGCCCGTAGATGCAGCGCCGAGCGATCTGGCGTCGCAGGAGCGATGACGGCTCTGGGTCAGGGGCGTCAGGGCCGGCGGCGTTGCGGGCCGCTTCCTCGAGGTTGCGCAGTTCTCGGGCGACACCAGGGATGTCGTGGTCGGCGAGGAAGGCCGCCATCTTCGATTCGATGTGGTCGATGGCCGCCGTGAGGAAGTGAGCCGAACCCATCGCGAGGTCGGCCACGCGGAAGTCAAAGAAGTCCCGCGCCGCACCCGCGGTGTCGTCCCGGTCGAGCATCTCGGCCACGCGGGCCAGGTGGGAATCGAGCGCCGGGTCGAGGGCTCGCTCCAGGAGGTGCTCGACGACGAAGGAAGGGGTGAAATAGCTCCCCGTGCCCTTGCGCTGTCCGCTGGTGTTGTGGAAGTAGACGGTGCCGGCTGGAGCGATCACCTCGTCGTCGTCGCCAGCGGGGAGCCAGGTGTCGTCCTTGCCGATGGTCAGGTCGACATCGGCGAGAGCGAGATTGGACTCGAGGAGGCCCTCGTAGATGGTGCCGAACTCGCGGACGCTGAGGGAGCGGAAGTCGATCGGACCAGTGGTTCCGTCGTGGTCGGTGTCGATCAGCAGCGCCTTGAGCGCCGGGCCCAGCACGTCGTTGGTGATGCTGATGTTCGCCAGGAGGGCGCCCTCGGGGTGGAGGTCGAGGTCGGTCGAGAAGAGGCCGCCGTTGTAGGGCGGGACCGACCAGGCGGTGTCGCCCTTGTCGATCACCTTCCAGACCTGGGTGAGGTCGTCCCACAGCGATGTCGACTCGGGGTCGAACGGTTGGGCGGGGTTCTCGGTGAGGTCCTTGGCGACCGTGTTGAGGGCGTTGCGGTCGTAGCGGGGGTTCTCGCCGTAGGGAAGCAGCTTGCGGTCCTCCGCGTATGCCTGGAACAGCAACCGAAAGAACGTGCGCAGCGTGAGTTGGTACGCGAGATCCAGCCCGGCGCGGTCGAGCGGGTGCCCCAGCGCCGGAAGCTGCCCCGCGATCGCGAGCGAGAGGTTGGGGACGATGTCCTCGTAGACCTTGGCGCGGAGCCGTTCGCTGAGGCCAACGGCGTACTGGGCGCTCGATCCGAGGAGCTGCTCGGCGGTACCGCCCTCCTCGAGCGCGGACCCGGAGAAGACCAGAGGGAGGAAGCCCGCAGTGTCCTCGGTGAGCAGGGCCAGGTCGAGCTCGAAATAGGTTTCCGCCTGCCCCTTTCGCCCCACACCGACGTCGGGGCGAGCAGGGTAGAGACGGAGCTGCGAGCCCCGCGCCACGATCAACCACGGGATGCCCTGCTTGGTGGCAACGGCAAGGCCGTACGCGATCGGGGACACGGCGAAGCGAGCTGATTCGGCGTCGAAGCCCTCGGTGTCCTCCAGCAGGACCGCCACGGCCCGAGGGCGTGGGGACGAGGTGGCGAGAACGAGCGCATGGCCACCCGATCGCTCTGTGGCGTATCCGAGCGCCTTGATCAGTTGCTCGCGACGCAGCGTCAGCAGGGGCTTGGCCGCTTCGGTGGCAGCCGGCCAGTCGGCACGCTGCCGCACCCCCTTGCGCAAGTCGTTCGTGGCGAACAGCCCGGAATTGGCCACGCCCGGTAGGGCCGTTCCCTCCAACGCCTCGTAGAGGGCAGCGAGCCTCTGGCGCCCGAGGAGTCCCGACGGCTGGTCCAGCCCTGCCTGCAACAGCCGACCGGCTTGATCCGCCGGAACGGGGCCGATGACCTGGCCCTGCGCGTTCGGCCCGAACAGCCACACGTGCGTGCTGCCCAGGGCTGCAACGACCACCGGGCACAGGCGTTTGGCGAGACGAGCAGAGTGGAGGGAGGCCATCGCCTCACGGGACGGCGCCCCGTTACCGCGCCACTCGGCGAGTGCGACCTCGAGTCCCATCCCTGCGGGGTCCGGGCCGATGGTGACGGAGGTGGGCACCAGACCCGCAGGGCACTTGGGCGGTGCCGACCAGGCAACCGTCTGCTTCCCCCCGAGCGTCACCACCACTGCAATCTCCCCTTCCTCCGGCCGATTCGGGGCCATCGTCTCGGCAAACGGATCGAACTGCCTCCTTCGATCGTAGGGGTCGGTTGAGACAGGTTCCGGTGACCGGTGACTCAGCGCCCCAATCCGGGGTTGTCGATCGCCATCTGTTGGGCGGCGCTGCGTTCGATGCCGGCGACCAACGCGTCGATGGCGTCGCGGGTGATCTCGGGGGCGTGGGCGATGTCGGCCGGGCCGGTGTCGATGGCGAGGTAGAGGTCGTTACGTCGTCGACCTCGGCTCATGGCGGTGTAGATCGCTTCTCTCGGCATGAGTTTGTCGACGAGGACGAGGGCGTGGTCGCAGGTGGCGCCCTGGGCTTTGTGGATGGTCATGGCGTAGCCATGGGCGAGGTGGCCGTGCTCGGTCGAGGCGTCGGTAGAGGTCCTCGACGTCGGTGTCGTCTCGTGTCGGCTGCTGCCGGGCGGTGGTGTCGCAGACGGCGGCGAGGGTCCGCTCGTCGAGGCCGACCTTGGCGGCCCGCCGGGCCCACCACTCCTGGAGGGCGGCGTAGGGGACGGAGGTGTCCTTGTCCTCACGGGTGGCGTAGGTGGCGACCTGGGCGCCGTGGCCGCCGAGGCAGCCGAACAGCGCCATGCGGTCGACGATCTGGCGGCGCCGCTGGGAGAAGTGGTCGATGACCCGCTTGGGGATGCCGGCGAGATCGGCGATGCCGTTGCGGGGTGCCTTCCAGGTGACGCCGAGGCGGCGGGTGAGCTCGGCCCGCAGGTGGACTTCGTAGAGGAAGCCGACGGTGCGGCACCACGAGTAGAGGTGGCGGCCGTCCAGTGCGCTCCACCGGTCGTCGCTGCGCGCGTGGGTGAGGTTGGCCACCACGACGTGGGTGTGCAGGTGCGGGTCGCCCGCCCGGGAGGTGCGGTGTCGGAAAGCGGCGGCCACGAACCCGTCGCCGGGCAGGACCGTGGCGCCGCCCTTGCCTCGCCGGACCCGGCAGGCCTCGGTCTCGAGCACAGCGAGAGCGGCGTCGACCGCAGCCTCGTGGGCGTCGCGCACCTGGCGGCGGACCTCGACCGAGCCGAGGGCGAAGAGGAGGGTGACCGACTTGGGAGCGTTGAACGTGCAATCGAAGCCGGCCATGGGCTTCGGGCCCTTCGAGCTCAGAAGCGGGCGGCTGTCGGGTCCGGCTCCGTTGAGGACGCGGCGGAGCTGGCGGCCAGAGACGTCGCCAGTCAGGCCGAGGCGCTCGGCGCCGCGGCCGAGCCACCGACCCGGCGCCTCGCCGGAGCCGACGTAGTACTCCTCGGTGCCACGGGCGACGGTGTCGAGGTAGTAGTCGGCCCGGCCGGGAGCGAGCTTGCCGATGCTCAACACGGGACCGCTCCCCCGCCGCACGGGGCGACACGGGCGGACCGGGGCCACCTTGGTGCAAGTGCGTCGACCTTGAACGGGTGGCCCAGCGGGATACCGGTTGGCGCCGTCATGACGCTTCCGGGAAGAGTGTCGCCTGCGCCTGGTCGGGCGTTCGACGGGAGCGGCCGGTGGTCGATCGTGGTACCGGTGCTGGGGCTGGTGGTGTCGATGTGGCCGCGGTAGCCGGGCGGTCGGCCGGGGCCGGTTCGACGGGCTCGATGGCCCCCGCTGCGAGGCGCTCGAGCTGGTGGACCGGCACCCGCAGCAGCCGACCCACCCGCACCACTGGGAGGCCGTCGACCCCACCGGTTGCTCGCCATTGGCGGGTGAGGGCGTAGGCGGCGGTGCGGCCGATGCGCAGGACCGCTGCGGCTTCCTCGACGGTCAGGAACACCTTGGCCGGGCTCGGGCCGGGCGGGTCGGTGGACGGGGTGGATGGGACGACATGTGGTGTCATGCCTAGGTAGGCCCGATTCGGGGTCGAAAACCGCGCAATTCCTCCGGGGGTTGTCAGACGCCAGTCGCCAGGCGCATGCTGTTCGGGCCGACCTCGGCAACACCGAAGGTCAGCCGCCCTCGAGGATCGGGCGTCGTCGCAGTCCTCCTCCACCCCCGCCGATCGGCGGGCAGACGGTCGCCATCGAGCGACCGAGAGGAGGACCCATGCGCGGTCACATCGCCCGGAAGGGCAACCGGTACTACGCCGTCGTCTACGAGGGCACCGACCCCTCCACCGGCAAGGAGCGCCACCGCTGGTACCCCGGCGGCGCCACCAGGCGAGACGCCGAGAAGGTGCTCGGCGAGCTGGTCAAGCGGATGCACGACGGCGACTACCGCTCCCCCGAGCGGATCACCGTCGCCGACTATCTCACCGAGCGGTGGCTGCCGCTGCGGCGCCGGCAGGTCCGCCACAGCACCTACCGCTCCTACGTGGCAAACACCCGGCTCCACGTCGTGCCCTACATCGGCAACATCCCTCTGCAGCGGCTCACGCCCGACGACCTCGATGAGCTCTACGACCTGCTGCTCACCAGCGGACGACGCAACGGCGACGGAGGCGCTCTGTCACCGAAGACGGTGCGCAACATCCACAACATGCTGCGCAAGGCGCTCGCCGACGCCTGCCGCAAGGGCACCCTCCGGCGCAACGTCGCCACCCTCGCCGACCCGCCCAAGCCCGGCCGCGACACCACCATGCGGGTCTGGACCCCTGAGCAGCTGGTCCAGTTCCTCGACGAGATCGCCGAACACAGGCTCCCACCGCCTTCGTGGTCGCCGCCCACACCGGGATGCGTCGTGGAGAGGTGCTCGGCGTCACCTGGCGCGACCTCGACCTCGACGCCAACCGGCTCTCCGTGCGCCAGGCCGTGATCACCGTCGAGTACCAGGTGACCATCGCCGACGTGAAGACCGGCACCGCCCGCCGCACCATCGACCTCGACGAGCGCACCGTCGACGCCCTCCGCGCCTGGCGGCTCGTGCGGGAGCAGGAGGCGGCGCTCGCCGGGCTGACGGTGAGCGAGGACGAGACGGTGTTCGCCGGCCCCGACGGCAGCCTGACGCACCCCGACTACTTCAGCCAGGTCTTCGACCGTCACCTCGCCGCGAGCGACCTACCGAGGATCCGGTTCCACGACCTCCGCCACACCCACGCCTCGATCATGCTCAAGGCAGGCGTCCCCGTGAAGGTCGTCAGCGAACGCCTCGGCCACAGCAGCCCCGCCTTCACCATGACCGTCTACCAACACGTCATCCCCGGCATGCAAGCCGACGCCGCCCGCCTCTTCTGCGAGGCGCTGTACGGCTAGCTAGCTAGGAGCCAACCCGTCGATCCTCTCAATGGCGAACCCAGTTGTCGCCCCGAGCCCTTCGGTCGAACCCAGGATGACAATACGACCTCCGAAGACGGCCCAAAGGAGTGAGGCGGCGACGAACAGCGGTCCACTCGCCATTGCGCTGAAGGGCGTGGAAGTCTCTGCGGGCCGCATCCCTTGGAAGGCCTCACGCCAGACGCGCGCATCGCTCGCACGTGCTTGCCCACCGTCCTGCGGCGGTACAGCGGGCCGTCCACGGGTTGATCAGGTCGGACCCATACTCGGCGTCATCGTGACGGCACGGCTCCGCCACGACATCACGCCCCAGCCACGCGCTGAGTTCCCGACCGGAAGGGAGTGCCTTCAGATCCTCGCCTATCCAGAGGTACGGGATCCGGTGGTTAGACACGGGCTCGTGCCGCAGCCCCCAGCGGGCTGAGCAAGTCCGACAGGTCGATTCGAAGGTGTGTGCTGAGCGGGCCACGAGCGTCGCTTCGTTCCCGCAGACCGGGCAAGCTGTGAGCATCCCCAAGCGCGAGAATGCTTGGCTGAGTTCGGCCGAGAACCGTTCGAGCTGCTCGGCATCTGCGCTGCCCCGCCCACGCAGCTGCTGGCGTGAGCGTCGAGCCTGTTGGTCGAGGATGTATTGGAGGTCGGACACCTCACGCTCGGCGGGGACCGCGATGACCGCCGTCTCGCGGCTGCCGGTGATGGGTTCGAGGAACGATCGTGATCCGATCGCCTGCTCGACGATGCTCGGAGTGGGAACCGTTGGCGGATAGGACAACCAAGAGCTACTCAGAACAGCCCACCGCACTGCCCGTTCGACTCGCTCAGTCGACTCGAGGTCGAGTGGGCTCACCGGGATCACCCAGACGTTGCCCTCCTCCGAACGACCGGTGCTGAGTGGATCAACTCCGACTGCGCCATCGAGTGCCCCTCGGACCTCGTCGAGGTCGTGCTTCGTGCCAGGGACCAGAACGAACACGTCACGGCAGTCGCTGACCGTCACACCGCCCGCCAGTTGCTCGAGGCGGCGCCTTACCTCCGTGGCAGAGCCGCTCAGGACCTCCGCCGCGACGGCGATCACGATGCTGCGGTATCCCTCGCCCGGGACGGTGAACCACCACGACCCACTATCGACACCTGTGGACTGCTCCAGTCGGAGTTCACCCCACCGTGTGTTCACGCTCATCTCGACAGGCGTTGCGGCGGCATCCAGGTCACCGAGGTTCCGCAATGCCCGGCAGACGACGAGGAGAGCGAACTGAAAGAAGGCCTCGGCTTCGCTCAATTGCTCAGCGCGACGTGCCTCGATCGAGCCGACGTCGCCTCGAACACGCCACCATTCGAGCCAAAGTCGCCGAACGCCCCGATAGTTGGTGTCCTGGAGGAGCAGGTTGGTCATGCGGATCGGCTGTCCGACCCTGGCACGCCTCGGCACTCCCTCGTAGAGCCGGCTGTCGAGAAGCTCGTCGGTGAAACGGAGAAGCTCCTCGAGGCGCTGCTGCCGCCGTTTGAGCGCTCCGCGCAGGTCGTCCCCTGGCGGGACCCGTCCCCACAGTGATGCGAGGCGGTTCTGCTTCCGATAGGGGCCTTGAATGACTTGGACGAGTGGCGAGAGCTCGGAGTAGACGCTCAGGACGCCTTTCAGGTGTCGGCGGACATCATCGATCAACCGTGCTGCGACACGGTTCTCGTACACGTCCACGACCTCGTCACGCACCAGTGCTTCCACGGTCCGGGGTTTGATCCCTGAGGCACCCGCTCGGATCCAGTCTTCGCTTCGCGCCGCCAGAACCTGCATGGCACGGCGTGAGAACCTCCGGGCGCGTGGTGCCGGCATTCGCTCGGCAGTGAACTCGAGCTCGCTGAACGGGCTGTGGAAGACCGCCCGCAACTGTGGCGAGTTGTCGGCGAGCGCCTCCTCCACCGCGTCGGGTCTGAGCAAGTCCGCGATGTCGGCGAGGAGGATCAGGGGGTCTTCAGCACTGACGACATCAGGCCAGTCAGTGCCGGCGTCTTGCCACTGCCTCACCCGATCCGCGATGTCGAGGGCCGCCTTTAGGGATTCGCGCTGATCGCCCTGCTGCACCTGCACTCTGACTCGAGCAGAGCGTGTCTCGACCAGCGTGGAGCCCCCGTCGTTGTCCACCAACAGCACTCGGCCACCGAAGCCCTCGCTATCTAGCTGGACCGGACCCTGAAGGATGATCTGACTGGACGTGACCGTGCCTTCTGGCGGCCGGTCGCTCCAGGTCTGTGTGAACCGGTTGAAGCTGAGGCGCGCTCCGGTCATCCGAGACGCAGCTCTTCGATCTCGTTCTGGATCGAGGCGAGGGTCAGCTCGGGACCGTGGTTCCTGTCCAACCATCCCTCCTCGATGAGCGCCGCGAGTTCTTCGAGCGCGTCCGGACGGATGCTGTGGCGGCCCTGGATCTTCTTCAGCACCTTCGTCGCCAGGAGGTGGTCGAGAGCCTCACCGACCGAACCGCCTGCAGCAAGGTCGACGGGGACGAACCGCGAGATGTGCTGGTCGAGTCGATTTCCCCACGACACTCGAAACCGCTCGTTGAAGAAGGGGGCGAGATCGTGGACGAACTGTCGAGCTCGCGCTGCGTCGTTGGCGTGGGTGCCTTCGGCGGCTCGGAAGGCGCCGAGAAGGGAGTGGACGCTCACCGGCCCTTCCCGACCCGGTACGGATGCTGTTGGCACACTCGGTGCGTTGGGCTGAAGCTCCATCACGTGCGCGCGGTCATAGGTCTTTGGCGCGAAGGCGAAGGTGGTCTCGTCTTGGTTGGCGGTTCCGACGAACCAAACATTCCGCGGCAGTCGAAGCTGGACTCCGGTCTTGGTCTGCATCTTCGCCGGGACCTGCGGGAGAGAACGGTCAGAGATCGAGATGAGTGCGTCCGCCCGAGGGTCTTCCAAGGCAGACAGGAAGTCGGCGAAGTACTGCTCCGGGTGCGAGAGGTTCATCTCGTCAAGCACGATCAGGAAGATCTGGTCGCTGTAGAAGTCGAGGCCGGCTCGGTAGAGGTACTGGAGACACGGGCTCTCCCGATACACCCGCTCGAAGCTATTGTAGTAGCCGAGTAGGTCCTGCTTGTCTCGCCAGCCGGCTTGGATCTCGACCTTTCGGGCTTCTCCGCCAACTGCATTGGCGAACGCGTTCGGCAGCGTCGTCTTGCCAGTGCCGCTGGTGCCCTCGAGGAGGTGGAGACGGCTCATCGCCAGCCCAGCCACGAAGACGCGGAGATCGGCCAAGCGGTAGTTGAGTCGCTTGCCCTGCGCCAGGGCGTCCTTGTCCTCGGCCATGCGCACCTGGAGCTCCTCGACGAACTGAGCGAGGTCGCCCACGGGGGCCCCGGGGGTGGGGGCCCGCCCGCTGAACTTCTTGTCCATGTCCAGGCATTCGGGGAACGCGGTAACCGTCTCGCGATCGTCGTGGAGCTGGGCGAACTGGGCGCGGAACTCCTCGATCTCGACCTTGTACGCGGCGATCGACTCCCGGAGCGCGCTGTTGGAGAGCTGGAGGCGCTCGTTCTCCGCTAGCTGAGCCTGCATGTAGTCGAGCTGGCTTTGCAGCTCCCGCTGCAGCCGCATGCTCTCGGCTCTCTCCGCGTCCGCGTCTCGGAGCCGTTGCCGAGCGTGGACGAGTTCTTCGCTGACCTCGACGCCCGGTCGAGTGTCGAGCTCGCGTTCGAGCTCTCGGACGCGCTCTCGTGCGGCGTGTAGATCGTCGAGCACTCGAGCCGGATCGGCCCCCATCGTGCGCTTGAGTTCGTCCGCCGCCCTGACTTGCTGTTGCAGGTCGTCGATCCGTTCCAGGAGACGCTCTCGTCCAAGTTCCAGCTCCCGCAGCTCCTGGTCTGCGGCTCGGCGGGCTCGCGCCACGAGTTGCTCTCTCTCGGCCTCGAGCGCACTCTCGTCTTCCTCGAGGACACTCCTCGCCGCATCGACCTCAGCCGCACGCCGTTCGATCTCGGCTCGGTCCTTCGAGAGACTGATCCTCGCGAGTTCAAGCTGCTGTTCGGCATCCTGCAGGCGTTCGATGCGCTCGAGGTGCTCCTTGTCTAGGGCCTCACGGCGCTCGGTGAGCTTCTCGGTCCAGCCGGCCAGCAGGCCGAGCTCCTATTCGTGCCATGCGGAGGTCAGTTCCGCGATACGCGACGTGACCGGCCCGAGGATCTCGTCTCGACGGGCGAGAAAGCCAGCTTCCGCGTCCGCCTGCTGCCGGGCGATCTTATCGGCCCGTGCATCGAGGTCCGCAGCCCGCTCCGCCTGCGCTTGCTCGCGGTCCGCGAACTCACGCTCCGTCTCGTCGTGAGCCGCTCGGTCAGCGGCCAACGCCTCCCGCTCCTTGTTGAGAGCTTCCCGATCGGACTGGATGCGATCCAGCTGCTCTTGAAGCTTCTTTGCCAGGACGTCGTAGGTCTTGCGAGCGGCCTCCAGATCCGCGATGGCTCGGCCGTACTGCTGAGCAGTTCCGCCGGTCACGGCCTCCGCCTGCACCGGAGCTTCGTCCAGCGCCTCGGCTTCGATCTGAGCCTCGAGCAACGCCTCTTCGGCGGCAAGCTCCGCCTTGGCGGGTGCGACCTCTGCCCGCTGGCGAGGCTGGCCTCCGCGCCCTCCTGCGCCTTGTCTTCTACCCTTCGCCACGATCAAACCTTCCGTTGTCTGGCACAAGTCGTGCAACGGCTGCGATCTCGCCGAGAGCGACGACTGCCGCTGCCAGCTCGAGTGCGGATTCTCGATCACACCTACCATCGGCCTGGCCGCGAAGGAGTGTGAACAGGTCGGGACAGCGCTCGCTCAGGCGGTGCAGCGGTCCTTCGATGTCGGCCCTGAAGCGAAGCAGGAGTGCGGCACACCGCTGGCTGAGGGAGCCTGCGCCATTGACCGCTTCCGGGAGGCCCGCAGCCGCCGGAAGGTCGGTGGGATCGAATCCCGTCGTCACGCATGCCTGTTCGAGCAGGGTGAGGTCGCTCTGCGGATCGAGGAGGAGCGGTTCGACCATCACGCCGCCAGTGGCCCACAGTGCGTCGACGGCCTCATGCCCAGCGGCCGCCATGTCGTGACAGATCTGGGGCCATCTGGTCGACGTGCCCGGGGTGGTGTTGATCGTCTCCGCCAAGCGCCCGATCCGCTCTTGGAGGCTTTGGGTGTCGGCGATTCGGTCATCTGTGGCTTCACCCGACTCGCCGTACAGCCAGCGGGCGAGGGGGGTACCGGCTCTGGACTGCTCCGCCAAGGATCTGACGAACGGCGCCCAGGTCGGACCGTCGAAGGGATCCATCACGTCTGGCCGGCCAGGGCGGCCTCGATGGTTGGGACAGCAGAGGTAGACCGATTGGGCGGAATCGGGTAGGAGCTTGATCGGACCGTTTCCGGAGATCGACGTCCCCCCTACTCGGATCCTGCTCCGGAGCCTGGTCCATGTCCTGACCGCCTCGCGAGCGTCGTCGGACGTCGGGACGCCCAGAGCAGGCTCCGGACGTGCCACCCAGAGCGACCGGATCTCAACAGGTGCGCCAGTCGTTCCTGCCTGGACCAATGCGGGACCGTTCTCGGCGTCGACGGGAAGTCTCCGCCGCCAGTGTTCCGTGACGAAGCGCGGCCACAGGATCCCCGACCAATGGTCCTGGTAGAGGCGTATGGCGACCGGGGCTTCAGGCGTGAGCGGTGCATCCACCTGATTCCTGTATCGGCCGTCGTGGCTGAGCAGTCCGCGATCGACGAGGCGCCCATGGATGTGTCCCACAAACTCCTCGTTGAGGTTCAGGAAGCTGGCCTGCTTCCTGATCTCGGTGAGACCGTTGGCGGCCGCTCCGAGGACCGCTCGTTCGAACGGGTCGAGTTTCGTGTCCCTGGATGTCGCTTGGACGAAGACCAGGGCGGTGTACTCGATGGCTGGCCAGAGGACCGCATGCCTGGTCGGAGGGTTTTCGCGTTCCTTCGGATGACGAAGCCAGAGCACGTCTTCCCGGTCGCGGTCAACCCGAAGACCCGCCTCGCCGCGGTCCTGATCGATGGTCATCGAACGCCTTCCTCGCACAGTCCACTGAACGCGACGAGGGGGCCGATGTGGTCCTCGGCGAGCGGGTGAGTCGTGAGGCCGACCCGATCCCCGACCGCGATCAGGAGCCGGCGCTGGCGGCTCATGGCGACGCAGAGCCGGTTCATGATCTGGAGGTGACCGAACGCGCCCGATGCAGAGGTCGCCTCAGGTCGAGGGGTACGCACTGTGGAGAGGATGGCGACATCGAACTCTTTGCCCTGGAACGCATCCACGGTTCCGACCCGAAGTCGTTCAACTGTCTCGCCGCGGGTGTCGGTGGTGAACCGCCAGTGATCTGAAGTGATGTCGAGGGTTCCCCTGTCAGGGTCTCGGTCCGCGACACCGAGGTGGTGCAGGTACTCGAGGATCAGCTCGGCTTGCGCTCGATAGAAGGTGATGATGCCGAAGGTGAGGCCGGGCGCTTCCTCCATCAGTCGCTTCGCTTCATCGGCGACCTTCGCCGCTTCACAGTCGCGGCATCGGCTCGCCCCTACCTTCTCCTCGGTGCCCGCCGACCGAGGAACGTCGAGCCAACTGGCCACGCGGCCCTCGTAACCCGGGAGGGTGTGAGCGAAGTCGCTGGCTGGCCGCGGAGATTCGATTCGCTCGCCGAACGGCTCGTAGAAGCTCCTTGAGACGAACGAGCCGAGGGTCGGATGCATTCGGAACTGCTTGTTGAGCGTCACCACGCGGTCGGGTCCTCCCGCCTCACGCTCCGCTCGAAGAAATCGGAACAGCCGACCGAAGAGGCTCTCCTCCAGCTCGATCCGCTCTGCATCACCTGCCGCGACAGCATTGGCGATCGCGCTGTCGACAATGTGCGGCAGCTGCCGCTGGTCTCCGACGAGGACGACCCGCCGCGAGGCGATGGACAGCGGGATCTGGAGGTCAAGCGGGTTC
>JAGQSN010000213.1 GCA_020439555.1 Acidimicrobiales bacterium
CGTCGGCCGACATCGCCGAGATCGTGGAACCGATCCTCGCCAAGCCGCTGTCGGAGATCTCCTACGGCCAGGTGCTCATCGACATCGTCCGGATCGGTACACGCTACGAGGTGCGCCTGCCCCGTGAGCTCGTCCTCGTCGCGAAGCAGCTTCTCTACTTCGAGCGTTACGCCAAGCTCATGGCCCCCGACTGGAACATCCTTGACGACCCCGAACTCATCGGCTTCCTCTTCGAGAGCGTCCACGCCGAACGGCCCGCCTCATGAGCAACACGGCGACGAGGATGACCCTCGAAGGGACCGACGGTGTCCGGCTCGCGGCTGACCGGCGAGGCGACCCGGACCAGCCCATCGTCGTCCTGCTCCACGGTGCCGGGCAGACCCGCCACGCGTGGCTACGAACCACCGAACGGCTCAGCAACGAAGGGTTCTGCACCGTCGCCGTCGACTTGCGGGGCCACGGGGACAGCGACTGGGCGCCCGACGGTGACTACCGCCGACGGGCGTTCGCCGCCGACATCGAATTGATCCGCTCCCAGCTCGGCCCGATCGCCGCGGTCGTTGGCGCGTCCCTAGGTGGGATCACCGCGCTGCTCGCGCACGACCAGCGCCCTGGCGGGATCACGAACGCGCTCGTCCTCGTCGACATCGCGCCCCGCATCGAGCAAACCGGCGCCGACCGGATACTCGCCTTCATGGCTGACCGACCCGAAGGCTTCCAATCGGTCGAAGAAGTCGCCGAAGCGGTCGCCGCCTACAACCCGCACCGCCCCGCCCCCAAAGACCTCGACGGTTTGAAGCGCAACCTTCGCCTCGGCGACGACGGTCGCTACCGCTGGCACTGGGACCCAAAGCTCATCGACGGCCCCACGAGCCTGATCAGCGCCCGAGACCCCGAAGCCCTGCACGCCGCAGCGCGACGACTGCGCGTGCCATGCCTGCTCGTGCGGGGCCGCCACAGCGACCTGCTCACCGAAGACGGCGCAGCGGAGTTCCGCCGGGCCGTCCCCCACGCGGAGTTCGTGGACATCAACGGTGCCGGCCACATGGTCGCCGGCGACACGAACGACCCCTTCACCGAAGCTGTTGCCGCGTTCCTCGCCCCTCTCGCACAACGCCAGCGCGAGAGCGCATGACCAGAGTCCACCCTCGTCGTTCACGCCTCCCAAGGAGCCCCAACATGACCACCACCTCCAACCAGGACCTCATTGGCCGCGAGGGCGTCAACGACCTCGACGCCATCCTGGCCATGACCAACACCGACATCGACTCGGCGGTGCACGCCATCACCGACAACGCGGAAGCCATCTTCACCTGGGATTACGAGAAGGGCGCTCGGCCCGGGCTCAACAAGCTCTACGAGAAGGCCAAGACCGCGCAGTGGAACGGTGAGACCGACCTTCCGTGGGACACCGACGTCGACCTCGAGCAGGTGGCCAAGCTGCTGCTGCCATCGTTCGGGCCCGACCAGATGGACGTCGCCAACACCCCGCTGGCCACCTGGGGAGACGCCGAATGGTTGCAGCTCGGCATGGAATCCCAGGTATGGGCGCTCAGCCAGTTCATGCACGGCGAACAGGGCGCTCTGCTCTGCACCGCGAAGATCGTGGAGACCGTCCCCTGGATCGACGCCAAGTACTACGC
>JAGQSN010000214.1 GCA_020439555.1 Acidimicrobiales bacterium
TCAGCGAGCTGATCGACACCGAGGTGTACCACTGGTGGGTCACCCGCATCACGACCCGCCACCAGTGGGCACGGGTGCTCGTCTCGAACGCCGTCAGCGTCCCCGTCGACAACGCGATCTTCGCGGTGGGCGCGTTCGCCTCACTGCCGCTGCTGCGCCACGGCGCCCTCGACTGGGCGACCGTGTGGGACATATTCCTCGTCAACCTGGTAGTCAAGGGCCTGGTCAGCGTGGCGTCGGTCCCGCTGATCTATCTCGTCCCGGACCGGCACCACGCCGGCCGGGACGATCCGATCAGGACATCCACTCCTTGAGCTTGGAGATGACGTCGGCCTGCGTCTGGTCTCCGCTGGCGATCGGTACGACCTGGAGGTGGGTCACGCCGGCTTCGTCGAAGGCCGCGAGGCGCTCTTTCACGTAACCCTCGGGACCGACGAGCGAGGTCGCTTCCAGGAACTCGGCGGGAACGGCGGCTGCGGCCTCCTGCTTCTTGCCGTCGAGGTAGAGGTCCTGGATCTCCTTCGCCTCGGCCTCGTAGCCGTAACGCTGGAACAGCGAGTTGTAGAAATTCTTGCCACGTGCGCCCATGCCGCCCACGTAGAGGGCGACCATCGGACGCATGAAGTCCAGGTAGCCCTTCACGTCGTCGCCGATCGCGACGAGTCCACCGGCGGTGATCATCAGAGTGTCGAGCGACGCGTCACGCTTGGCGGCACCGGCGTCGAGATCCGCGCCCCAGACGTCACGCGCCTTCGCCGGGTCGAACAGGATCGGCATCCACCCGTCCGCGACCTCCGCCGTGAGGGCGACGTTCTTCGGACCGAGGGATGCGACCCAGATCGGGATCCGGGGGCGCACCGGGTGGGCGATGATCTTCAACGGCTTGCCGAGACCGGTGCCCTGGCCCTCCGGCAGGGGCAGGTGGTAGTAGCGGCCGTCGTGAGTGAGCTTCTCCTCCCGTGCCCACACCTTCCGGCAGATCTCGATGATCTCGCGGGTGCGGCCGAGCTGAGCGTCGTAGGGAACGCCGTGGAACCCTTCGATCACCTGCGGGCCCGAGGCGCCGAGGCCGAGGTGGCAGCGGCCGTCGGAGAGCGAGTCGATGCCCGCCGCGGTCATGGCGATCAGCGTGGGGGTGCGGGTGTAGATGGGCAGGATCCCCGAGGCGATCTGCACCTTGGAGGTCTTGGCGGCGACGTAGCCCATGAGGCTCACCCCGTCGAAGCCGTAGGCCTCGGCGATCCAGACGAGGTCGAGCCCGGCCTTCTCGAGCTCGGCGACGTTGTCGGCCGCCTCCTTGAACCCGCCGCTGTAGCTGAGCTGCATGCTGATCTGCACGGTGCCTCCCGAGGCTGAACTTGACCGTTCGGTCAAGACTACCCGCGCCCGACCATCGGCACAGCCGCAACCTCCCCGCACAGACGAAATGGCGTAGTTCCACGTCACTCAGCGACGGAGAACTACGCCATTTCGTGGAGGAGGAGGAAGAGGAGGAAGGTGTTCAGCCTCCGAGGCGAGCCCGGGCCGCCGCCGAACGATCCAGCAGCTTCTGTGGCACGACCGTGCCGCTGGGCGTCGCCTTGCCACCGCCGGCAGCACCACCGTCGGCCCCCGCTGCATCCGCTCCGCCGTCGCCGTCCGCTGCCACGGGAGCGTCACCGAAAACGTCGGGCTCCCCGGCCTTGAATCGCTTCCACTCGTCCGCCGTCGCCAGCACCTTGCGATCGATGGAACCGATCGACACGTCGTTGTCGAAGCGCACCCAGTAACGGGTCCAGGCGAATCCGTTGACCAACTGGACTCGTCCCGGCGTGCCTTCCGGTACGTCGCGGAGGTTCGTCCGAGCAACGACCTTCGCCCCCTTGGACAGTTGCTTGGTAGCAGTCGCGGTCTTGGCCATGACCCGAGATGCTGCCCGGTGAGCAGCGCCGAACGCCATTCGACCCGGACGCTCGGCGACAGCGGGAGCACCGCCGTAACAGCCCCCGGGCGAAATGGCTGGGGTCCCGGCGGTGTTGGAGCATCAGGATGGACATGCCGTCCAGGTCCAGAGCAGGACGCACCCGAGACCATGACAACCGCCACGAGCACGTCACCCGACTCCGCCATCGACAACGGCACGTTCCGCTCGCTTCGGCACCGCAACTTCCGCCTGTTCTTCTCGGGACAGCTCGTCTCCCAGACAGGCACCTGGCTGACGATGATCACCCAGACCCTGCTCGTCCTCTCGCTGACGAAGTCGGGGCTCACGCTCGGTCTGCTGCTCGCAGCCCAGTTCGGGCCGGTTCTGCTGCTCGGTGCATGGGCGGGCGCGGTCGCCGACCGGGCTGACAAGCGCCGCCTGCTGATTCGTGTCCAGTCGCTCGCGATGCTCCAGTCGGCCCTGCTGGGCATCTCGGTCCTGACACACCACGCGACCCTGCCGGTCATCTTCGCCCTCGCCGCGTTCCAGGGGGTCCTCACGGCGTTCGACAATCCGACCAGGCGCTCGTTCGTGGTCGAGATGGTCCCTCCCGAGGACCTACCGAACGCCGTGAGCCTGAACAGTGCGGTGATGACGGGCAGCCGGGTCGTCGGTCCTGCCGCCGCCGGCGCACTCGTCGTCGCCGTCGGTTACGGCTGGCCGTTCCTGATCGACGCTGCGAGCTACCTGGCCGTCCTCGCCGGTCTCTGGTTGATGCGCGACGAGGATCTGTACCGGGCCGAACGCACCCCGAAGGGCAAAGGTCAGGTCCGGGACGGCCTGCGCTACATCCGCTCGGAGCCGACCCTGCTCATCCCGATCGTGATGATGGCGATCATCGGGACGTTCGCGTTCAACTTCTCGGTGACGATCCCGCTGTTCGTCGAGAAGTCGCTGGGCGGATCGACCGAGACGTTCACCTGGGTCTTCTCCGTCCTCAGCCTCGGGTCGGTGGTCGGTGCGCTGCACACCGCGAAGCGGACCGAGGTGACTCCACGCCAACTCGTCTCGGCCTCCGCCGCGTTCGGCATCACGATGGCAATGCTCGCTGCGGCACCTTCGCTCGGGCCGGCCTTCGGTGCAGCCTTCCTGCTCGGGCTCGCGTCGATCTCGTTCATGACCGCCTGCACGGCGATGCTCCAATTGCTCGCCGGCCCGACCTACCGCGGCCGCGTGCTCGCGATCCAGAGCATGGTGTTCCTGGGCTCCACCCCGATCGGGGGTCCGATCGTGGGTTGGGCGTCCGACGTCGGAGGCCCACATGTCGGCCTGTTGATCGGCGCTGCCGCATGCCTCCTCGCAGCGGGCGTGGGGGTCCGGATCCTGCGCCTGCCCGAGAGCCCTGAGGACAGGGTCGATCCGACGACGACCGAGGTGGCCGTCATCGACGACGAGGCCGTCACCCTGCGGGACTGACAACGGGGTACGCGGCCCGGATGCCGGGCTGCCCGACGACGGACCGTGGGACGGACCTCCCGGCGCCCCGGCAGACCTCAGGCCCGTCGGGTCTCCGACCAGGGCAGGCCCGCCTCGGGGTCCGGCTCGTGGGGAAGGCCGAGCACCCGTTCGCCGAGGATGCTCCGTTGGACCTCGCCCGTGCCACCTCCGACGGTCAAGGCCGGGGCGAAAAGGAAGCCGTGGTGCCACAGGGCGGCATCCGCTCCGAGAGGTCCCCGGTCCGACAGCATCCCGCCGGCACCGGCGAGGTCCTTCGCCACCGACATGATCGCCTGGCCGTGCTCGTCCGCGATGACCTTCCGGATCGACGCCTCCGGGCCCGGCTGTTCTCCCTTGATGCGCGAGGTGACGGTGCGGAGCCTGATCAACCGGAGGATCTCCTCGGTCGTGTGTATCCGGGCGAGCCGCTGCCGCAGGTGCGGGTCGGTGGTCCCGCCCTCCGAGCGCACAAGATCCAGCAGGTCACCACCGGTGGGCCCCATCCCCCACAGCGCGCCGCCGGAGGACAACGACACCCGTTCGTTGCCCAGCGTCACCTTCGCCAGATCCCAGCCGCGGTGTACCTCCCCCACGACGGCGTCAGCGGGTAGGCGGACGTCGGTCAGGAACACCTCGTTGAAGGTGTGTCCCCCGGTCATCTCGATGATCGGGCGGATCTCGATGCCGGGCAGGTCCATCGGGCAGACGAAGTACGTGATACCCGAGTGTTTCGGGGCGTCGGGATCGGTGCGGGCGATGAGGATCCCGTAGCGGGCGAACTGGGCGAG
>JAGQSN010000215.1:0-1957 GCA_020439555.1 Acidimicrobiales bacterium
CCCTCCTCGGTACGCTGAAGCGTTCGCCGAGTCCGGCGACCTCTCCGCCCTCGTAGCTCAGGGGATAGAGCGTCGCTTTCCTCAACCGTCCGTCGCAGGTTCGAATCCTGCCGAGGGCGCAAATTCGACAGGCGGGCATTCGTCGGCAACCTCAGCCGCAGGACTTTCCTGGGGGCGGGTCTCCGGGGACGATTCCGACCGGCTCCGTCGACGCTGTCGTTGCACTGGTGGTGGTCGTCGTGGCCTCGGCTTCGCTGGTCGAGGTCGACTCTCCGTAGATCGTCGACGTGGAACTGGGCGAGGTCGACGAGCTGGTCGGGGGCGTGGTCGTCGTCGCACCGGCCGGTTCGTCGCGGAACTTGGCGAGGATCGGTTCGGCTGCCGTCCGGTCGATGTCGAGCACTGCTGCACCGCCGTCGGTCGTGCGAGGTGTGGCCGGCACGGTGAAGGTCTGGAGGTCGTCTGAGTCGAAGTCTGCGAAGCGCTCACCGATGCCGATGAGCGTGCCGACCGACAGACCGCCGTCGAGCGTGACGTTGTCGACGCCGACCTCGATCAGGCGCTTCATCGTGATCGGGTTGCCGAAGCCCCGGTCCGACGCCCGGTCCAGGACCCGCCGTACGAACACCTGCTGGCGGGAGATCCGTCCCAGGTCACCGGTCCCGTCGTATTCGAACCCGCCGTCCTCCCAGTACTGGAGGTGCCGGGCGCGTGCGAACGCGAGGGCGCTGCGACCGTCGAGGGTCACGCATCCCGGGTGCAGCACGTCGAGCCCGCTGTTGCGGTCGCGCATCGCCCGGTCGAACCACATCGGTACGCCGCCGATGGCGTCGACCACGCCCTGGAAGCCCTTGAAGTCGACCTCGATGTAGTGGTTGATCGGGATGCCGAGTTCGGTTCGCAGCGTGTCGATGAGTTCCTGCGGCCCGTGCGCATACGCCGCGTTCAGGCGTCCCTTCTTCCCGTTCGGGAGCGTGACCCAAAGGTCACGAGGCATCGACAGCATCTTGACCGTCTCGGACTCGGGGTCGATGCGGACGATCATCATCGTGTCGGCCAGCGCGGCCCTGGACTCGGACCCGGAACCGTCACCGCCGGGGTCGTCGGGATCCACCCGGGAACGCGAGTCGGAGCCGACGATCAGGTAGTTCGCCGGGCCCGACACGGGCTCGTCGAGCAGGACGTCCTCGCGGTCGATCGAGCGGAACTTCGCGGACGTCCACGCGACCGCGCCCGCACCCGCGAGCAACGCCAGGACCAGAAGGGTTCCCAGCCCCAGCAGTGCTCGTTGTCCTGCGGTCCTGCGCTGCGGGCCGACCGATTCCGGGCGCAACGGTTCGGAATCTCGACGCGAGTCTTTGCGGGTTCGCCTTCCCATGGGGAGAAAACGCTAACGGCGCCCCGGCTCGATCCGACGTCACCACCCTTCGGTGGTGACGCATGACTCAACCCCCGACGGGAGGCTTCGGCTCGCGCGGCAGGCCGAGGAACTTCTCGCCCACGATGTTGCGCTGGATCTCCGCGGTGCCGCCCCAGATGGTCTCGGAACGGGAGAAGAAGAACGCGGACATCATCCCGCTCGGGCGGTAGGAGTCGCGGCCCTTGGCTCGCATGACGGCCGGCCAGTTGTTCGACTCGGGTGCGGTGTCCACCAGCATCGAGGCAGCTCCGAAGATGTCGAGCGCCAGTTCCATGGCGTCGCGGTGCATCTCCGACCAGAACATCTTGTTGGTGAGTCCGAGCGCGACGACGCCCATGTCCTTGGTGCCGTTCAGCGTCTGGGTGAGGCTGCGCAGGCCGTTGATCCGCAGGATCTGGATCTTCGTGTAGTACTTCGCGAGGCGCTGACGGATGAGCGGATCGTCGATCTTGCCGTTCGCCTGGGCCTGGGCGACGAGCAGGTTGTACTCCTGTTCGAAGCGGCGGTAGCCGGTCGTGGCCGACATGCCCCGCTCGT
>JAGQSN010000215.1:2062-2199 GCA_020439555.1 Acidimicrobiales bacterium
TGCCGTCGGGCTGGACGATGCCGCGGACCTCGATGCCTTCCTGGCGCATCGGCACGAGCAGGTAGGAGATGCCGGCCTGCTTCTTCACGTCCGGGTCGGTGCGGGCGAGCAGGAAGCAGTAGTCGGCGAACTGGGCC
>JAGQSN010000215.1:2294-3547 GCA_020439555.1 Acidimicrobiales bacterium
TCGGAGAAGCCCTGGCACCAGGCCATCTCGCCCTTCATGATCTTCGGCAGGAAGAACTTCTTCTGCTCCTCGGTGCCGTGCTGGAGGATCGTCGGGCCTACGAGCGTGTCGCCGAAGAAGTCGGCGCGCATCGGCGCCTTGGCCCGGGCGAACTCCTCGGCGAGCACGACGTTCTGCATCGTGGTCAGGCCCTTGCCGCCGTACTCCTTGGGCCAGGAGGCGCAGATCCAGCCACCGCCGTAGAGCTTCTTGGGCCACTCCTCGTTGAACGCCTTCTTCTCCTCGGCGGTCATCTCGAAGTCCTCGTCGAACCATCCGTCGGGGAGGTTGTCCTCCAGCCAGCCACGGATCTCGGTGCGGAAGGTTTCGGCCTCGGGTGGGTAGCTCAGGTCCATGGGCCCTATCTTGACCGCCGGGTCAAGGGTTCGGCAACCGGTGCCGCGACGAGACCCAGGTGCCTACGATGCGGACCATGACGGTGACCGACACACCGACCACAGAGACACCGGCGACGGCCGATTCGGGGAACGACGTCGAGCCTCCCCGCGAGTCCGGCCGCTGGACCCACCAGTGGGCCGAGCTGTACGAGGAGGTCGTCACGACCGGCCTCTGCACCGGTTGTTCGGCGTGCGTGATCGCCTGCCCGCACGACGTCCTCGGCTACGAGCACCGCGAGGGTGGCTACCACCCGTTCCACCTCGAGGAAGAGCTCGGACCGACCGACTGCATCCATGGCCAGAAGGGCTGTACGTCCTGCACCCGGGCGTGCCCGCGCTTCCGGGACTGGGAACCGGCGGCCGACGAGCACCTCTTCGGACGTGCCCGCGAGATCGAGGAACTGCACGGGATCGCCGAGCAGGTGCTGCTGGTGCGCGCGGCTGACGACGAGGTGCACGAGAAGGGCCAGGACGGCGGCCTCGTCTCGGCGATCCTCCTGTGGCTGCTGGCCGAGGGCTACATCGACGGCGCCCTCGTGTCCGGCCTCGAAGGCGACGGTTCGACCTGGCGCCCGAAGCCGATCGCCGTGTCCACCCCGGAGGAGATCCTGGCGACGGCCGGCAGCCGTTACACCTACTCGGCCAACTGGCTCGCGTTCGACGAGGCCAAGGAGAAGGGCCTCGAGAAGCTGGCTCTCGTCGGGATGGGCTGCCAGACCTCGTCCGCTCCGGTCATGTGGAGCCGCAAGGTCGGCAAGGTCGGCAAGCCGGTCATGTTCACGATCGGCCTTCTCTGCTCGAAGACCTTCGACGACC
>JAGQSN010000216.1 GCA_020439555.1 Acidimicrobiales bacterium
CCCCGCTGCATCGGCTGCTCCAACTGCGTGCTCGCCTGCCCCTTCGGGGTGCCGAAGTACGTCGCGGACTTCGACCAGATGATGAAGTGCGACATGTGCACCGACCGCACCTCCGAGGGCTACGCACCGATGTGCGCCTCGGTCTGCCCCAGCGAGGCGCTCTGGTACGGGACCTCCGAGGAGTTCCACGCTCACCGACGCGGCTCGCTCGTCGACGGCTGGCTCTTCGGGCGCCAGGCGGTCACCACCAAGGTGTTCGCCGTGGTCGACGACGTCGCCGCCGGGCCGATCGACGTGCTGTCGGGTGAGGAGCGCGGATGGCTCGACGACCCCTTCGCCCTGGAGGACGGTGCCCGATGACCGACGAGTCGATCCCGATCTGGAAGCGCGACTTCCCCTATGAAGCCGCCGCCGAAGACGACGTCACCCGACGCGAGTTCGCCCGGTACCTCGTCGCCGGTGCCGGGGTGATGGCCGCCGGCAACGTCGGCATCGCGGCCTGGACGCAGCTCCGGAAGATCAACACCGGTGAACCCCGCGAGATCGTCGCCCTCGACCAGGTGGCCGTCGGCGACACCTACCTCTTCCGCTACCCGGCCGAGGCCGACGCGGCGATCCTGCTGCGCCTCAGCGACGACGAGGTCGTGGCGTTCAGCCAGAAGTGCACCCACCTCGGCTGCGTCGTCTTCTACGAGACGGAAGAGGACCGCTGGCACTGCCCCTGCCACGAAGGCAACTTCGACACCCGCACCGGCACCGTCATCTCCGGCCCGCCACCGCGCCCGCTCGGCCGCATCGACGTCGAGATTCGCGATCGGGCGATCTGGGCCCTGGGGTACGAACCGTGAGGACGTCCCGGCAGGCAACCCGGACGTCGTCCGCGGTCGTCGTCTACGTCATCATCCTGGTGGCGTTCCAAGTGTTCCTGCTGACCGTTGCTGTTGAAGCCTTCGCCGCCGACGACGAGTCCCTGGCATGGACCACCGCCACCGTCTCGGTCGTGCTCGCCTGCGGGTCCGCCGTCGTGTACCGGTACCTGCGGCCGTGACCGCACCGGGGCCGTCGGCTCCTCCGACGCCAGGTCGCATCTCGTCGAACGTCCGCACACTGTTCCCCGGCTACTTCGCCATGGTGATGGCGACGGGCATCATCGCCGTCGCCGCGGCACAACAGGACCTCACGTGGATGGCCGAGGGGCTCTACGTCATCGCCGCCGCGGCGTACGTGGTGCTGGCGGTTCTGCTCGCCGCGCGGCTCGTGATCGCGCCGTCGCTGATCGCTGCCGACATCACGAGCCACGCCAAGGGGTTCGCGTTCCTCACCACGGTTGCCGGCACGAACGTCCTGGGGAGCGCGTCAGGCATCGTTCACGGCTGGTGGACGCTGGCCTGGTGGCTGTGGTGGGTGAGCCTCGCGCTGTGGGCCGTGTGCTTGTACTCGACGTTGTTCGCCGTGGTGCTCAAGGGCCCGAAGCCGGACCTCGGCCACGGGATCAACGGGACCTGGTTCCTTCTCACCGTCGCGACCGAGTCCGTGGTGGTCCTCGGCGCGCTGCTCCTTCCTCGCCATCCCAGCGACCTGCTCGCGTTCGTGCTGCTCGCCGCGTTCCTTCTTGGGCTCGTCCTCTACCTGATCGTCATGACGATGGTGTTCTTCCGCTGGACGTTCCTCGAGCTCGACCCCACCGAAGCAGACCCGCCCGCCTGGATCGCCGCAGGCGCCGTTGCCATTACCGTCCTCGCCGGCTCGAACCTGCTCACCGTCCAGCCGACTTCCGACCGCATCGAGCGGCTCGCACCGTTCATCGAGGGGATCGTCGTGCTGGCCTGGGCGACCGCGACGTTCTGGTTCCCGCTCATGGTGGCCATCGGGATCTGGCGCCACGTCCTCAACCGGGTGCCGCTGCGCTACCACCCGTCGTACTGGGCGCTCGTGTTCCCGCTCGGCATGTACAGCGCCGCCACGTTCCGCATGCTCGGCGCCATCGACCTCGACGGGTTGAGCTGGATGCCGCGAGCGGCCCTCGCCGTGGCCCTCGCAGCGTGGTCCGCTGCGTTCGTCGGACTCATCTGGCAAGGAGTCGACGTCGTGCGCCGACCCTTCGGGGCCCCGCCGAGCTGAACCCCAGCGCTCGTCGGCAGTGGGCGACGCGCGGTCTCGATCAGTCCAGCTCCCGGAGCACATCGTTCATCTCACGGCGGAAGCGGCGGAGCTCGTCGCGGTGCTGGACCGAGAGTCCCTCGAGCATGGCCGTTCCATCCGCGGTGAGGTGCACGAGGGTGCGCCTGCCGTCGGCAGGGTCGGTTCGCCTCTCCACGAGGCCGTTGGATGCAGCCCTCGCGACGAGCTCGCCTGCGGAGTGGAGTTGCAGCTGGAGCAGTTCGCCGATCGCGGTCACCGACGGCGCGCCCGGGCCATCGAACCCTCGTACGGCGAGGAGCAGCTGGTGTTGCGACGGCGTCAGGCCCGCCGAGCGTGCTGCGTCTTCGGAGAACCGTTGGAACCGCCGCAAGGCATGTCGGAACCGAGCGAGGGATCGGTACTGGGTCTCGGTCAGTGGTTCAGCCACGGCCGACCTCCTGGTCGTCTGACTCGCTGAGGCGCCGTCGCTGGGTGTCGATGAGTCCGACGCTCGAGGTCAGGGCCATGCTGACGACCGCGGCGATGAGTGTGGGTGGGAGCACGCCCATCCCTGCCATCTCGGTCACGACGAGTGTGGAGCCGATCGGGGTCTTGGTGACGCCGACGTTGCAGGCAGCCATGAGCCCAGCGGCGAGGATCCACTCGTCTCCCCCAGGCGTGTGCCCGGCGGCGGCTCGTGCGAGACAGAAGCCGACGAAGAAGAGCGGGATGATGAAGCCCCCCTTCCAGCCGGTGATTAGGCTCACCGCTGAGGCCACCAGTTTCACGCCAGCGGCCCCGAGCAGCGTGGCGACGGCGACGCTCGAGGTTGCCAGGTCGGTGATCTGGGCTTCGCCGTTGGTGAGCGCGAACGGGCTCGCCAAGGCCAACAGCCCGAGGGCGAGCCCACCGATCACGGGGAGGAGGCCCCCAGGGAGTGGCCTGATCAGCCGGCGGAGTCCGGTGCACAGGTAGGTGAACGCGACGGCCACTGCCGCACCACCGGCGCCCGCCACCACACCCCAACCGAGGTCGGCGACGGTCATCGGCGCCGGTGTCGGGAAGTCGAAGATCGGCTCGAGACCCATGCCGGTCGCCGCGGTGTACACCCCGTACCCGCACAGGGCACCGAAGACCGACGGGAGGATCGCCTCGTAGTACTCGAGGCCCCGGCGATGCAGGATCTCCAGGGCGAACATCGCGGAGCCGAGCGGCGCACCGAACAGGACCGTGAACCCCGCTGCCATCCCAGCAATGCTCACGATCCGACGGTCATCGCGGCCGAGGCGAGATCGTCTGCCCACCCACGATCCGATCGTTCCCGTCGTCGTCACCAGCGGCGCCTCCGGTCCCAGCGCCCCGCCCGCCCCGATGCACAGAAGCGAGACGGGAATCAGCGATCGGAGGCTGCGGACCTCCTCGCTACCCCCGAGGACATGGATGTTGTCCACCAGCAGCTCGACGT
>JAGQSN010000217.1 GCA_020439555.1 Acidimicrobiales bacterium
CTTCTGTTGAGCCCCTGTCCCGCGCCCGCGCACCCCCAGGTCAGCCGCCTACACCCCCCCCCCTCAAGCCCGAAGCGCCGCCAAAGCCCGACTCGTGCGGAGATCCGCTCGGGCTCGGGGGTAATGCCCTCCGATCGTTGGGGCGATCTCGCTCCGCGGTCGAGGAATCAGTTCAGACATCCGAATCGCCAGCAGATTCAGCGTGTCGGACGAGCGCCGCGGGTTCGGCGCCCCGATGGCGTGCATCCAGGCCGGGGAACGGGACGATCGGCATGAGCGGCGGAACGGAGGTTTGCGCGCTGGCAGGCCGGAGCCTCTCCGCTGCGAGGTCGAACATCTCCTCTCGCATTTGCCGCCACTCCCCGAGCGACGTGATCGCGAGACCGAAGTCGTCGGTTGGCGTGTTCAACATGTCAGGCATTGGTGTCTCCTTGGCTGAGCCTCCGGTAGGCCCTTGTGCCAGGGGCTTTGTACGACGAGACCTGCTCCAGGCGGAATGCGGAAGCAGGGGAACATCTCCTTCACCCGCGAAAGAGAATCTCCTGTGAATCTGCAAGAGATTCCTGCGGCTCCGCTCCTATCCTGAGTGCCAGGACGGGGGAGAGATGCCGACCAGCAAGCGACTCAGCAAGATGCGCCTCGTGCAGAAGGCGGCTGACGACCTCCGATCGGAGGGACTCAACGACAACCTTGAGATAGCGCGCGTGTTGGTACGTCGGATCGATGCTGGTGAGGCGCCGGACCTGGGAACTCCCACACTTCGCCAGGTGCTTCGTCTGATGGCCGGGCTCAGCCAGGAGGACGTCGCCGCCGCCATCAACAAGCGTCGGTTCCCCGAGCGAGAGGCGGTTGACGGCCGAAGTGTAAGCGTCGCCGAGAACTTCCCGGCCGCTCGGTCCAGGCCTACCGCCTACATGCTCCGAGAACTCGCTGGTGTCTACGGGGTCACGCCACGGTCGATGTATCTGGAGCGAGAGCTCGACGCGATCAAGGCCGACGACCAGATCAAGTTCGGGCTCATCTCGGGCGATGATTCGGTAGGCGCGAACGGCGTCGCCGGTCCGAGTTCAACGCACAGAGACCTCGATAGCGGGCGATCTTTGGCGCTCCAGCTCCCGCACAACGAACGCGATCTTGCCCGAGACCTCGGCGCCCGAACCTTCATTGACATGGTCGGTGGATGGCTCGGTCCGACCATGTCAACCGTGCCGCCACCGATGGGTGTGGACCGCACGAGTGTGGTCGACCTACGCCTTCCAAGCCTGTTGCCACGCATCGGTACGATTTCGCAACGGTGGCGAATTCTTGTCGACATGGAGCCAGTGCAGACAGGGTCAGAGATCCAAGTCTCGCTGTCGCCAGGGGAGGTCGAGCTCTGGCTTAACGAGCTCCTGGTAGGCCCGTTCTTTCTCGCGGTGGCAGTGCCATGCTTCAGTAGCGCACGGGCTTGGAGCCTTCAAGGTCGTCATCACAACGAGAGGTTCCATTGGTACGCGCTTGATGTTTCGCAGGAGGCTGCCAATTTCGAGCGCGGACGGGGCTATCGGTTGCGTATACCGCTACAGAACCGGCTTACCCTTAGTCTATTTGCCTTGATCTGGGGCGCTGCCTGGACCAAGGCATACTATTCCCCGCTCGAGGCATCCGTCCTGATCGAGCAGCCCGAGTACTCGGCATTTCGCGGCGGAATCCTTCTGCCCAAGGACGACACCACTCTCCTATTTAGCACCTATGCCTCTCAAGCTCCCGAGGCGCCGATACCGGAGGGCGTCCTGCCTCCGGAGCAAACATCACAGATGAGATTCGTCGCTGCCACGACGAGGTCTCTCTACTTGATCTCCAATGAGGTCCGAGCCTCAGCCGCGAAGGTGGACACGATTGTCACGTATTGCCCCGAATCGCTTTGGGGAACACTAAATCTATGGCTTTTCTGCCGTGCCTATCATCAGTTCATGGCCACGAGCAGCGAGGCGGCAAAGGCCCCGAACGTGACGGAACGCGTCCTGCCGATCTCCGAGGCAGAGATGGCGCTGATGCCACCGATCTACTACGCCAATTTGTGGCACGTGATTCTCAAGTACCGCCGCCTCGGGGTCCCGGTAAGACTGGTTCTGTCAGATCCAGTCCACGGCGGAGAGGACCACGCATACTACGGCGAACTGGTCAAGTATTTTCCTTGGATCCAAATCGATCAAGAAGGCAACGAGACCCTGTTGACCGGGACGAATCGAACCACGTCGGACCATCTGGATTTCATCTCTGATGCGCGATCTAGAACGGTAATCCACGGCGCAACCGACTTCACAGACTTTCGGTCGGCCGTCCAGATGACGCTTGCAGAGCCCCATAGTTCGCCTCTTCGACCCAGAAACGTGCTCGTAAGGGAGAACGATCTCATTCGGCACCCAGTCGAACTGTGGTGATGGAAGATGTCGACGAACACTCGGCCTCAGGGTTCTGAGCCAGAGGATGTTACAATGATTGGAAAGTGCTGAAAAGGAGATCACATCAATGAGTCCATCTGATGCAACCAAAGGCCCGCGTGAACGTGTGGTATCTGATCTTCTACCGCAGTATGACCTGCGCTGCTACATCGGTGGAAGGTTTGTCGATTCTGACTCGCAGCTTTCTCTACAAGACCCACTGACCGGTAGCGCCTATGGCGCTGTTGGTCAGGCGTCGACCGTCGACGTGTCATCAGCGGTAGAAGCTGCGGTGGCGGGTGGCCGACTCTGGGCCAGTCTTCACCCAAGGGCTCGGTCCCGGCTACTGATCGACCTGGCTGAGGCTATCGAGGAGCGCCTTGAGGATCTCGCGGCCCTGGAGGCACTCGATACCGGCAAACGGTTTGCCGGAACCAGAGGCTGGGACATCGGCAACGCGGCTGAGGTGTACCGCTACTACGGGGGATGGGCCGACAAGATCTCCGGTGAACTCCTTCCGACGGTGAGCGGCCAACGCTTCGACCTCCGGCCGGAACCAGCCGGAGTCGTGGCTGCCCTTGTCGCCTGGAACTTTCCGTTCCCGTGCATGGCGTGGAAAGTCGCCCCGGCGCTGGCCACCGGATGTTCTGTGGTGTTGAAGCCATCAGAGCGGGCCCCTCTGTCAGCCCATCTCCTCGCCAATCTGGCCGATCAGGTCGGCCTCCCCCCTGGTGTTCTGAACGTGATCTCAGGCGGCCCAGAGGTCGGGGAGGCACTCGTTCGGCACAACGGCGTCGATCGCGTGACTTTCACGGGCAGCTCTGCGACCGCCCAGCGCATCAGCGAGTCCGCCGGCGGTCTCTTTGCGAGGAGCACTTTCGAGCTAGGCGGCAAGAGTCCTGCGATCGTCTTCGAGGACTCCGACCTTGATCGGGCGGCACGTGGTGTCTTTGAGGGCCTATACGACGTCGCCGGTCAGAACTGCTGCTCCACGAATCGGGTGGTTGTACACCGATCGGTCCGTGACGAACTTGTCGCCCGGCTCGCCGCATTAGGACGAGACTGGAAGATCGGCGATAACTTCGACGACGCGGTCAACCAAGGCCCGCAGATCGACGCTGCTCACCTAGACCGAATCGCCGGGTACGTTCGTCGAGCGAGGGAATCGGGCGGGTCAGACGTTCTCGGACTTGATGTTCAGCCCGCACCTTGGTTCGCCCCAGTACTCATCGAGAACGTGGCCCTTGATGCAGAGATCTCCGTGGAAGAGGTTTTTGGACCCGTCGGGTCGCTCTACACCTTCGACTCGGACGACGAAGCTTTGGAGATCGCGAACGCGTCGGCGTACGGCCTCGCAGCATCGCTGTGGACGACCTCTCGCTCTCGCATCAGCCGATTTAGCCGAGAGCTTCGAGTGGGCACGGTCTGGGTCAACTGCTTTGGCTACTTCGACAGCGTCGCGCCTTGGGGCGGACGGGGGATGTCAGGTTCGGGACGCGAGCTCGGGGAGAAGGCACTTGAAGAGTTCATTGAGTGGAAGACCGTCGTTGAAGTCGACTGAGCGGCCGAAGCCCAGACTGCTGAACTACATCGGCCAACTGAGGCTGTACTCGGCGGCTGATCTACTACTGCTGCTCGTTGCCGCGGGCGTCGGTGGTGCTGCGCTGGTTGGCGCGCTCGGCCTCTGGTTTGGGTTCCTTGTGTTCCTTGAGTGGACCCACCAGGATCGAGGACGCCTCAAGTGGCACTGGTCCGTGTGGGCCTCCCTGTGGGCGCTCGCCGCTGTGCAAGTAGGGGCGCTCGCTTGGGCGGCCTTCGCAATGGTTAGCTGGCTCTACGCTCAGAAAAAGCGCCTTTCGTGGTTGTCACCCGCATCGTGGATCGTCAACGGCGGGGTGAAGGTGGCACTGCTGTTGGCTGCGGGCGTCCGATCGATCCCTCTATTAGCCGGTGTCTGGGTCGTCATGGCTGCACGAAATCTCGCGGGTGACTTCCGAGACGTCCGCAAGGACGGAGACGACGGGGTGCGCTCGCTGCCGATTCTGCTCGGCGTACGCCAGGACGTTCGGTGGATCTACCCGCTATTCCTCGCCTGCAGCTCCTTCCTGTGGTGGTGGATGGCTGACTTGCCGGTAGCCGTACTGGCCGTTGCGTACCTCACTCAGATGTTCACCTACGGCCTCACTCCCAGATGAAGCCGTCAGAGCCACCCGCCATCGTGGTCTTCGGCGCTGCCGGTGCAGTGGGGCGGTGCTGCGTGGACCGCCTTCTGGCAGACGGATGGGCTGTGCTAGCAATCGACCGCTCGCCCGGGGAAAGCTCGGTTGTCAGCGACGAGGCCCGGGAGCGGCTCGTCATCGAACGGTCCGACCTAAGGTCGTCGGCCGAGATCGAAGGTGCCCTCCGCAGATGGGGACGCGTTGGCGATCTCCAGGGTGCGATCTACTGCGCCGGGGAGCTTCGTGAGGATGACCTCGACATCCTGTCTGGTAACCCCGAGGTCTGGGCAGCGACGGTGGCTACGAACCTGTTGAGCTTCCTCCGCGCGATGCACTGCGTAGCCCCCTACCTCGTCGGCCAGCAAGACGGCGCGGCCATCGTGGTCGTGTCGAGCATCGTCGCTATGCGGGGCTCAGCCATATCACAGCTCGGCTACACCTCATCCAAGGGAGGAATGCTCGCCGCATCACGTGACATGGCCGTATCGCTCGCGTCTCAACACGTTCGGGTGAACTGCGTCTGCCCGGGAGTGCTGGACGGTGGTCTCGCGCGGCCGCTGACGGGCTCGGCTGCGACTCGCGCCGCAAGAACCGAGCACATCCCACAACGGCGACTAGGGGAGCCTGACGAAGTCGCGGCAGCCGTGATGTGGCTCCTATCGCCCGAGTCGAGCTATGTGACCGGCGCCGTTCTGGCCGTAGATGGCGGCGCAACAGCCGCATTTCTTCCATGACCACGTTGACCGACCTCGTAGGGACGCTAGATCTGCAGTAAGACCAAAGAAGCTCTCGGTACCCTCCTTGGCTGAGTGCCAGTACCGCTGGCTAGTTACCAGCCGCGCTCCTGGAGTCCCACCAGAAGGAACTCCGGGTTGGGCCAAAGGGCCTGATCCGCAGGGAGCCAGATCCTTCCGGGAAGTTCAGCCAGCATCTGCTCGATTCCCGAACCGAGCCCATTCACCGACAGACTCTCGATCCGTCCGCCGTGAATGATCAGCGAGTAGTCGGGCTCAACGCCGATGAGCCCGACGTCGTAGACAACGTGGTGCGTCGGGCAGAGCGCGATCCCGTTGGTCACATCGTCGCTGCCGTAGATCGCGGCGACCGGGACGAGGTGGGCTGCCCCCGCCATGCCGCCCGCCAAGCCACAGATTGCGGGCGCTTCGGGCTTGAGGGGGGGGGTGTAGGCGGCTGACCTGGGGGTGCGCGGGCGCGGTACAGGGGCTCAACAGAATCGGGGTTGCGACACCAACCAACTCCGAGGAGCCCCTGTGGAGACCAACGCTACGCGCATGTGCGCGCTCATCGTGGGCCTGCCCGAGATCACCGTGCTCGGCGTCGAAGACGAGACGGATGCGCCGTTGCGGATCCACATCGAGACCACCGCGACGATGGTCGGTTGTTCGGGCTGCGGGTCTCGGGCGTGGTTGAAGGGCCGGCGACCGGTGGAGTTGGTCGACCTTGCCGCGTTCGGTCGTCCGGCGATCTTGGTGTGGCACACGCGTCGCTGGCGCTGCCCCGATCCAGCGTGTGAGGCCGGCTCGTGGACCGAGCAGGACCCGGCGATCGCGGCACCGAGGGCTCGGGTGACTGATCGGGGCCGGACGATGGATGACCTGCCAGGTCGGCGGCGGCAACCCGTGTCGGCCGTCGCTGCTGAGCTTGGTTGTGATTGGCACACCGTGATGGACGCGGTGCTCGCCTACGGCACGCCGCTGGTGGATGATCCCGGTCGGGTCGGCGAGGTCACCGCCCTGGGCCTGGATGAGACGTTGTTCGTGCGCACGGGCACGTTCCGGCGCCGGTCGTGGGTGACCTCGATCGTCGACGTGTCGAGACCAGCGCGTCTGCTCGATGTCGTCGAGGACCGCACTGCGAAGGCCCCTTCGGACTGGCTCGATGCCCGGCCCAAGGCGTGGCGCGATGCCATCGAGTGGGCGGCGTTTGGATCTGTCGGGCCGGTATCGCAAGACCTTCAACGAGTCGCTCTCGAACGCGACCCAGGTCGCGGACCCGTTTCATGTGATCAAGCTCGCGAACACCCGTCTTGATGACGTGCGCCGGCGGGTGCAGCAGGAGACCCTCGGGCACCGAGGCCACTGCGACGACCCGCTGTATCGATCGAGACGGTTGCTCACGAAGGGACATGAACGCCTCGATGAGAAGGGCGAAGCGAAGCTGCTGAGCTTCCTCGAGGCCGGTGACCCCAACGGCGAGGTCCGCATGGCCTGGCATGCGAAGGAGACCTTGCGCGGCCTGTATGACCAGAGCGCCGAGGACGCCCCGGGCTACGTGGAGGAACTGATCGACAGCCTTCTCGACACGGACATGCCCGGTGAGCTCCGCCAGCTCGGCCGGACCCTGCGCACCTGGTCGGCCCAGATCGTCGCTTGGCACCGAGCGCAGGTCTCCAACGGACCGACCGAGGCCATGAACAGCCTGATCAAGCGGGTCAAGCGCGTATCCGTTAACCGGCCCTCGTGGGCTGGCTAGGTGAGGGTCCACCACCGCCACGGTGGGGCGCCCGAGACTTGGTTTCAAGGCCTGTTGGGAGGTCCGGTGATGCGAGTTGTTCCGAGCGGGAGTGGCGGGTTCCGGATCGACGGTGTCGGAGGCTCTGACGGTGTTCTGGTCGATGCATTTCTTGATCATCTGCGTGTTCGGGCGTTTTCGCCGCTGACGGTTCGGGCCTACGCGTTCCACGTGTTGAGTTTCCTGAGGTTCTGTGACGGGCGCTCTCTGGAGTTGAGTGCCGTGAGACCGATGGACGTGCTCGACTTCCTCGACTGGTTGTCCTGCCCCATCGGTGGCGCCAACGTGGTCGAGTTGCGGCGGCCGCGGGGAGCGTCACCGGCGACGATGAACCAGCGGATAGCGGCTCTGCGGGGGCTGTTCGAGTTCGCGGTGATTTCGGGGGTCTGCGACGAGAACCCCGTACCGACTGCTCGCCGATCGAGCGGGGCGCGGGCCAAGAGGCGTGGCCTGTTGGGGCATGTCTCGACGGGCAAGGCACGCACGCTCTCGGCTGTCCCGAAGTGAACGTCTGGGAATGGACGTCCACGTGTCGTTCCCGGTGAAAGTGCGGGCAAACTCAGGAAGCTGTGCAGGGGCCTGACCCTTATGCCGCTCCTGTCAGATGTTTGCATACTCATGCACCAGTACGCATAGAGTGTCGGGATGGCCGACAGTGACGTCTCACCGGATAATTCGAGGATCGACCCGGCTAGCCGCGCCGCTGTGCTCGTCGAGGCGTTGCCGTACATCCAGGAGTTCGCCGGGCGGACCGTGGTGGTCAAGTTCGGTGGCAACGCGATGGTCGACCCGGCGTTGTCGCACCAGTTCGCCGCCGACATCGTCCTGCTGCGCGCCGTCGGCATCAAACCTGTCGTCGTGCACGGCGGCGGCCCGCAGATCGGGCGTCTGCTCGCCCGGCTCGGCAAGGAGACCGAGTTCCGTGACGGCCTGAGGGTCACCGACGAGGAGACCCTCGATGTCGCCCGGATGGTGCTCACCGGTCGGGTCGGCGCTGACATCGTCGGTGCGATCAACGCGCACGGTCGGGTGGCGGTGAGCCTGTCGGGTCTCGACGCCGGTCTCATCGACGCGGAACAGCGCGACGAGGCGCTCGGTTACGTCGGTGACGTCGTCGACGTGCACCGGCGGATCCTCGACACGCTCATCGGTGACGGGTTCGTTCCCGTGATCTCCACGATCGGCGCCGACGCGTCCGGCCAGACCTTCAACATCAACGCCGACACCGCCGCCATCTCGATCGCCGAAGCTCTGGGGGCCGAGAAGCTCGTGTACTTGACCGACGTGCCCGGAGTCCTCACGGACGTAGCGGACCCGTCGACGTTGATCTCACGCCTGTCCGCGAGTCGAGCCCGCCTGCTCATCGACGACGGCGTGATCGCCGGCGGGATGATCCCGAAGGTCGGTGCGTGCCTCGACGCGCTGGACGCCGGGGTCGGTTCCGCGCACATCCTCGACGGCCGGGTACCGCACGTCCTGCTCCTCGAACTGCTCACCGACGCCGGTGTCGGCACGATGATCACCCGGACCGACGAGGTGAACCCGTGAGCGCCGCACCCGTGAACACCGTGGACATCGCGCCGCTGATGCCCACCTACGCCCCCAACGACGTCACCTTCGTGCGCGGCGAGGGCTCCTGGCTCTACGACACGGACGGCAAGGAATACCTGGACTTCCTCAGCGGCCTGGCCGTGACGAGCCTCGGTCACAGCCACCCGGCCGTCACCGCAGCGGTGTGTGAGGCCGCATCGACGTTGCTCCACACGTCGAACCTGTTCCGCACGGTTCCCGGGCCGAGGGTCGCGGCGAAGCTCGACGAGCTGCTCGGCGGTGGCGGAAAGGTGTTCTTCACGAACTCCGGTGCCGAGTCCAACGAGTGCGCCCTCAAGCTCGCCCGCAAATGGGCCGGCCACGGTCGCCACGTCGTCGTCAGCGCGTTCGGGTCCTTCCACGGCCGGACCCTCGCCACGTTGCACGCGACCGGTCAACCCGAGAAGCACGAGGCGTTCCAACCGTTGCCGGAGGGGTTCCGCCACGTCGCCTGGTCCGACGTGGACGCCCTCGAGTCCGCCCTGGACCCGACCGTCGCCGCCGTGCTGCTCGAACCCGTCCAGGGCGAAGGTGGAGTGCACCCGGCCACCGCCGAGTACTTCGCGGCGGTGCGGCGGATCTGTGACGAACGGAACCTTCTGTTCATGGTGGACGAGGTCCAAACCGGCCTCGGCCGCACCGGTGCCTGGTTCGCACATCAGGCGCTCGGCGTGCGCCCAGACGTCGTCACGATGGCCAAGGCGCTCGGCAACGGTGTGCCGATCGGTGCCTGCTGGGCCCGCGCGGATGTGGCCGACAGCTTCCGTCCCGGTGACCACGGCACCACCTACGGGGGCCAACCGTTCGCAGCGTCGGCCGCGCTCGCGGTCCTGGAGACGATGCAGGCAGAGGACGTGCCGGCCCGTGCCCGCAGAGCGGGAAGTCGTCTCGCCGAAGGTCTCGAAGCTCTCGACGGTGTCGTGGCGGTCAGAGGCATGGGGCTGCTGCTCGGCGCGGAGCTCGCAGCAGGGCTGGACAGCCGGGTCGTCGCCGCCGCGGCTCTCGTCGCCGGCCTGATCGTGAACCCGGTGACGCCGACGGCGTTGCGGTTGGCACCCTCGTTGCTCGTCACCGACGACGAGATCGACCGTGCGCTCGCGATCCTGGCGGGCGTGCTCGCCGCAGCCGCCGAGCCGAACGTCTCCGGGAGGGACCAGTGACACGCCACCTGCTCGAGATCGACGATCTGAGCGCAGCCGAACTGCGCGAGGTCCTCGACCTCGCCGCCGAGGATCCGAAGCCGGTCCTCGCTGGGTCTGGGGCGGCGCTCATCTTCGAGAAGCCGTCCAACCGGACCCGGAACTCCACCGAGATGGCCGTGGTTGGTCTGGGTGGCCATCCGATCTACCTGCGCCCCGAAGAGGTCGACATCGACGGTCGTGAGACGGCCGAGGACGTCGCCCGGACCCTCGCCTGCTTCCACGGAGTGATCGCGGCGCGGGTGTTCGACCATTCGGTGCTCGAACGCATGGCCGCCGTGTCGAGGGTTCCGGTGGTGAACCTGCTGTCGGATCTGAGCCACCCGCTCCAGGCGATCGCCGACCTGCTCACGATCCGCGCCGAACTGGGCAGTTTCGAAGGCCGCAGCATCGCCTGGGTAGGCGACTACTCGAACGTGGCCCGTTCCCTCGCCCTCGCGGCCGGCGCTGTCGGGATGGGTGTCCGGTTCGGTTGCCCGGACGGGTACCGCCCGCCCGCGGAGGATCTCGATCGGTTCACCGCAGCGGGTGCGGTTGACGTGCAGTCCAGTACCGATCCCGACGAAGCGGTGAAGGGCGTCGACGTCGTCGTCACCGACGCCTGGTACTCGATGG
>JAGQSN010000218.1 GCA_020439555.1 Acidimicrobiales bacterium
GGGGTTCGAGTCCCTCCAAGCGCGCCAATCAGATGAGCTGGTCAGAGGCGGTCCCCGGTTCCGGAGGCCGCCTCTCGCATTCCCGACCCAAGGCCAACTTGCACCGGGATTGCACCGGGGCACCGGGGCTTGTTGCACCGGGGCTTGTCCGGACCCAGTTCATGGTGGACATCGTGGCTCCGGTACCTGGCTGACACCCCTGGGTGCTCTTGGTGGCCGGTGCCGCCTTCTTCGTCCAGGGGTGGTGATCTTGTCGCCGGACTCCGACTCGGAAGCGGAGAGCTCATCGGCAATCGAACGCACCTTGCCAGCGCGACCGAGCGTCTCGCTCAGCGCTGACTCTTCAAGGAGGTCAGGTTCGCCACCTTTGGGAGTGGTCGTACGTGCAACCGCCACTCTCCAACGGCGCACTCTGCGAGTTTCCAGACTCGATTCGGGAGGCCCGCGGCCGATAGGTGCCATGCTCGAAGAGGTACTGGGTGAAGGTCGATGGCGGCACGCCGGACTCGCTCCTGGAGCGGCCGCGAGACGAGGTCTTCGCCGAGGCCGTCATCCTCTGAGCCGGGTGGGCGGGCGGTGGCAACAGCGAGGCGGTCGTAGACTCGTCACATGACGTTCGAGCGCATCGTCGTGGATCCGGCCCGCATGGGTGGGCTGCCCACTATTCGCGATACTCGGGTCACGGTGGGCATGGTCCTCGGCCAGCTCGCAGCCGGCCGGACGACCGACGAGGTCGTAGCCGACTACCCGTACCTCGACCGCGATGACGTGCTCGCTGCTCTCGAGTACGCCGCCGCGGCGGTGAACGAGCGTGAGGTGCCGGTCGCGCGGCCGGCATGAGGCTGCTGCTCGACGCGAACCTTTCGCCACGCGTTGCCGAGTCCCTGCGTGACGCCGGGTTCGACGCGGTCCATGTCTCGGACCTCGACCTCCTCACGGCGTCGGACGACGAGATCTTCGATCGAGCCGCGGAGGATGGCCTCGTCGTGGTGACCGCCGACAGCGACTTCGGTGCGTTGCTCACGATGCGTCGGACGAAGAGTCCTTCAGTGGTGCACCTCCGACACGTCGCCGAGCTTGTGGCGGAGGTGCACACTGACCTCCTCGTCGCCAACCTCCCGCAGATCGCCGAGAACCTCAACCGGGGCGCCATCGTCTCGCTGAGCCCCACCCGGCTCGCCATCAGGGACCTGCCGATCGGATGAGGGCTCACGGATCTTGGCAATCCCGTTGGCATTCCACCGGGTGTCACCAGGCCGGATTCGGAACCACTCGCCGGGCGGGGCACCACACCGCCCGCGCGCGGTCCTTGCCGTTGCCGGTGGTCGCGGAGCGCCTGGAACAGCGCTTCGCCCTGCTCATGGGCGGGGCGGGCACCGCACACGCCCGGCAGCGGACGCTGGAGGCATCGGTGGCGTGGAGCAACGACCTGCTCGACGAGACCGAGCAGGCGGCGCTGTGTCACCTGTCGACGTTCTCGGGTCCGTTCGACCTTTCCGCCGCTGAGGCCGTGATGGCCGTTGACAGGGGCAACACGGTCGACCTGGTGACTTCCCTGCTGGACAAGTCGCTTCTGGCCGAGGAGTCGAGGGGCAGCACACCGCGGTACCGGATGCTCGAAACCGTGCGGTACTTCGCCCGGGACCGCAGCGTGCAGTCTGGCGACGCGACAGCATGTCGGGAGCGCCACCTGGTGTGGGTCCGAGACGAGGTGGAGCGCTGCTCCGGTCGATTCGAGAGCGAAGGCGCTGCCGAGGCGGTGCTGCGGATCGACCTCGTCCTCGAAGAGGTGCGAGCCGCGATGGACTGGGCACTCACCTCTGGGCGAGCCATCGACGCACTCGAGATCACCGCGGCACTCGGCTGGTACTGGATCTGGCGTGGACTGGCCGGGGAGGGCGGCCGGTGGCTGGAGCGGTCCGAGGCGACCTTGGCCGTGACAGACACGGCAATCGATACGGGCTTGGCGGCGCGAGTCGCGTTCACCTGGCGTCGCCAACCGAGTCGAACTGGCGACCCTCGTCACGACCCGTCAGCGCTGAGGACGGTCCGGCCCTCCTGCCGCGCCGGACGAGCACGGCGTCGTCGGGTGGCCTCGATCGGCGTCAGTCCTTCGGGCAGGTCATCTCTATGTAGATCGAGCCCGTTCCCCTTCTGGCGCTCCCGCCGGGGCCTGAAACCACGACGGTCACGGCGTGCCAGCCGACGTCGCTCGGGCTCCAGACGCCGGATGGGATCGTGCCGGTGAAGGATGCCCCGTTACGGACCATGGTGCGACGGAAGCTGGTGCCCTCGACCACCACCTGGGCGCCCGTCGCGTTGCGAGCCCGGACGGTGACGGTGACGTCCGGGTAGCCGCATTCCAAGCGGTACACCTCCGTGCCGTCCATGGCGGCGCCGTCGATGATGGGCGCAGGCCGGGTGGGCGGGACCGTGGTGGGCGGGCGCGTGGTCGGCACGGTGGAGGGAGGTGGCGCGGTTACGTCGGGGGTGGTGACCGTGGGAGGCACGGTTGTCGTCTGCAGCGTCGCGGTTGTCGTCGTCGTGTCCGGCTCCGTCGAGGTGGTGGTCACGGCGACGGTGGAGGTCGTACCGGGTGCCGTCGTGGTGACTGGCGAGTCGTCGCTCACCACGACTTCGACTGGAGCGGAACTGCGATCACTTCCGGGCTGAGCGACGACCAGCTCGTGGACGCCCTCGGTCGCCCCCCAGTCGAACGTCCCGTACACCAACTTCTCGTTCCGTTCGAGAGAGGCGTCTGTGGCCACCTTCTTGCCATCGACGTAGAGGTCGAGCGAGCCGATCGAACCCTCGGCCGTCGCGTGGGCACCGACGTGAACCTCACCCGGCGCGACCGGCTCCTCGCCGGTGGGGGCATCGATCCAGACGTGCGCGGCCGTGGACACCTGACTGGTGGAGGCGGGTTCACTCGTCACGACGGCAACCGTCGCCGCGCCCACCCCGACGGTGACCATGGCCAGTGGGAGGGCGAGCTTGGCAGCCAGGATCACGCCCACACCCTAGAGATGCTCCCGCTTCGGGCACCCCGGTTCCGTGGTCCCGCCGTGGTCCCAGAATCTTCTCCAAGGACGGCTGAACCTGGTTCGCCAGATCTAGGTTCCCGCAGATGCGGAGCAACCGATGGATCTGGGTCGGCGTATACCTCGTCGCGACCGCGGTCCTGGCCGCGGGGGTCGCCGTCTTGGTGCGGGACCAGGATGACCGCGATGCGAAAGCGCCGACGGCGCGGCTCGGTGAGATGGCACCCATGCCCTTCGCGTCGAGCATCACCCCGGTCGGCGCCACGTCCGGTCGCGTGGGTGACACGCTCTTCTTCCAGACCCAGGGGTACACCTCCGATGAGGTCGTGTCGGTCGAACTGTGGGACGGGGGTTCCCGAGTCGAGACACAGTCCGTAGACGGTGGGACGAGTGCCTTGGTCTCGCTCCCCGCGCTCTCAGTGGGCCCACACGCTGTGTACGCCAAGGTCATCGATGCCGCCGGCCAGGAGTCGCTGACGGCTCCGACGACCGTCGACATCGTCGCCAACGGGACCGGGCCGGTCGCACCGGTCGAGGTGAGCGCCGACGACAACGAGACCGTCGAGCACCTCGCCCGACGACTCGATGTCGACATCGACCGCATAGCGGTCACCGTCGCCGGTCAAGGGGAAGCTTCGGCGGAGGATGTGAAGCCGTTGAGCCTCGGTCCGGCCGACGTGATTCCCGTCGACGCCATCGTGTCCGCCCAGCCCGACGGTGACGAGGGCTTGGAGGCTGCCATCTCGGCCGTGCCGAAGCTCCCCGATGGCGAAGCAGCCGGGAGCTCCAAGGGCGACCTTTCGCTCACCGCCTCCGCGGAAGGGTGCGCTGTCGTCCTCGGTGTCGCCGGGGCGTCGGGCACAGTGGATCTGTGGGATGGTGCCGGTGCCAACGTCGGGTGGCTTCGGGTCGCTCAGCGTGAGGGATCAGGCAAGGTCACCATCCCCGCGGTGAGCCCCGGCGTCCACCTCTATTTCGCCACGGCGGGAGCGGACCAGACGACGCCGATCGCCGTCACCATGCCGGCAACCTGCACCAAGGCCCTCGGCTGGACCGGTGACGTGTCCATCACCGACGGCATCCTCACCGTGAACCGCGCCGTGCCGAACGGGCGGCTCTGGCTGTACCTCCAGGTCGACGGCGGCACCGCTGTGCGAGTGCCCGCCGAGGGGAGCCTCCCGGCGGTGGGTCCACACACCGACATCGGCTCCCTTCTCCCTCCGCTCGAAGGCTCCTCGTTGACCGTGGAGCTCTGGCACGGTGACGAGTTCCTCGACCGCCTCGTAGCGAAGGGGAGCCTCGAGGTGCCTGACGGCGGATCGATCACCGACGTCGTCGGCGAGAGCCGGATGCTCCAACTGAAGCTCACCGACCCGACAGGCCCGGGCGCCGACATCTTGGGGACCCAGGACCGCAAGCTCACATTCACGTGGAGCGCTGGTCCCCGCATCGAGGCTGTGTTGTTCCAGGTCCTCGTGGATGACCACCCGATAACCCAGACCACGCTTCCCCCGAACGCGATCATCGCCACCGGAGTGGCTGCCCGGAGCGCCGCCGGGACAACCGGGTCGGGCACCTTCACCGTCGACACAGCGACAATCCCCGGTCGGGCCAAGACCGGGCGCGACGCGGCCTCGGCTGCCGCCGCCTATCCAGCACCGACGCCGCAAGTCATCGGGACCACGATCGCTCAGGGGAGCAAGCCGGTGACGGTGACGCCGATCAACCCTGGGACCGTGGCGCGTCAAACCGAGGCGCCGGTGCTGATCGACCTGCCCTCCTATGGCGAGGACGTGTGGGTTCGGGCCATCGGCCTCATCGCCGGCTCGGGGGTCACGACGGCGTCGAACACCGTGCGGATCCGTCTCCCCGTCCCCCAGGGAGTGAACGGCACCGGCGTCGACTTCGTGTCCGGGACCGACTTCGGTGACACGGCCTGGACCCCAGGCCACCTGCCGGTGCGCTCGTTCGAGAATTGTGTCTGGGCCGATGTGGGATGGAACGGACCGGTGAACTTCGGCAAGTACGTGGACCGGTCCCCGCACGGGCAGATCTCGAAGATCGAAGCAATGTCGGTCGCGTATCCGGACGACGGGACGTACTGCCCGAAGGACTTTCCACCTCCACCGCCACCGTCCGAAGCGGAATGCGGGATCGCCCAGGTGTTCTGCGACTTCTGGGACGGCGTCGTGGAGTTCGGCAGCGACGTACTCACCGCGATCGAGGCCGTCTACACCTTCGTGTCCACGGTGATGTCGACCGTGGTCAGCAAGATCTCGAAGGCAGTCGCAAAGTACAGCGGGGTGTGCGGCGCCCTGGAGAAAGTGGCCTCGGGGTCCGAGAAGACATGCGGGGCCGTGCTCGAAATGGCCACCAACGCCGCCATCTCCGCTGTCCTTGCATCGGTAGGTGTTCCACCAGTCCTCCCCGATGCCGACCTTCTCAAATCTGTCGCCAGCGGCGACTTCGCATCCGCCGCGGTGGCGCTCATGGAGGCAGCGGGGATCCCTTGCTCGACGTTCAAGCCCGACCCGGACGTCGCCTCCGCAATGGACAGCGCCGCAGCCAAGGCGACCGGTACCGCCGGCCTGGTGAAGGCAGTGGAGGATCCCTGCCTCGCCATGGCCACCGCCCTGGTCGCGACCGTCAAGACCCAGGTTCTAACCAAGGCGCAGACCGCCATGGCCCAGGCGACCGGCCTTCCGTACCAGCCGATCACCCACCCTTCCTACCCGTTCAAGCTCACCCCCTCCCCGCTGGGCAAGACCGGGACGATGCCGGTCATCCTGCGCATGCAGCCTCGTGACGACAACGCTGACGCCAGCGGGCGAGCCTGCGCCGTGACCGTGCGAGTCGTCAACGAACTCGACAAGGGCGGCGAACGGACCGTGGTCCCCGCACAGACGGTCGTCGTCGCGGAACTGCCTGCACCGAACCGAGGACGGTGGGAGAAGCAGCTGGTCCTGACAGCGAACGGACCTACGAAGGACTTGTACTCCGGAACCTGGCACCTCAAGGTGAACTCCACGCTCGACAGTCCCTGTCGCCTCCAGGCGATCGATCTACCGGCTATCGCCCCGACGCTCCCGAACTACGCCAAGGACCGCAAGAAGGGTCAGCCCACAGTCGCCGCTGCGCGACCGAGCGGCTGACCGCCGGATGCCGAGGTCCGGCTCGACACGACGGGCTACCTCGATGCTGAGCCCACCGGGTTCGACGAGGACCGGATGGCCAACACGCCGCGTCTCCTTGACGCGGGCGCCCGGAGACCGATGGCGGCGGTAGCGTCGCCGCCCGTGCACGACGACCTACGAGCCGAAGGGATCGGCGACTTCGCCCAGCGACTGGAATCGAATCGCTTCATTGGTCGCCGCGACATCATCGATCCCGTCCTCGCCGCGCTCCGATCCGACCCCCATGTGCGCGTGTTCCACCTGTCGGGGGTGGGAGGCGTCGGAAAGAGCGCGACCCTCCGCGCCATCGGCCGCGAGGCATCCGACGCCGGAGCGGTGGTTCGTTGCCTTGACGGGCGACTCATCGCTGAGGCACCCGACAGCCTTCAGAGTTCGTTTCGCGAGACCTGTAAAGACCCAAGTCCCGATCTGATCCTCCTCGATGAGGCCGATGCTCTGTTGTATCTCCGGTTCGAGCTCCGCCGGGTGGTAGCTGACGAGCTCCCCGCGTCGACCGTGATCGTCATCGCGGGTCGAGCCGCCCCGGCTCCAGTCTGGTTCGAGGGCGGGCTCGACCTCGTGTCGAAGCCGCTGGTTATCCGTCCGTTGGACGCACGGGAGAGCCGAGCCCTGCTCGAGTCCGCCGGCATGTCCGACCCGGCCGACCTCGACGCCGCAGTGGCCTGGTCCCAGGGTTACCCGTTGGCCCTGACGCTCGTCGCCGATCTCGGTTCGAGGGGCTTCGACCACGCCCGCGCCGGTGGGGCGACGGTGTCGGCTGACGAGCACCTCGACGACCTGCTCCTCGGTCGCTTGGGAACTGACGAGTTGGCCGGCGTCGATCCCGATGTCCTCGACGTGGCCGCACTGGCGGCCGTGGTCGACGCGCGCATGCTCTCGGCCGTTCTTCCGGGACGGTCCACGAAGGCCGGCTTGACGTCACTTCGTGCCTGTCGACTCAGCGAACCGATCGGAGCGCGCGTCACTCTGCACCGCCTCGTCCGCCAGGCCCTGCGCACACGGCTGCGTGAATCGGATCCCGATCGCTACCGGACGTTGATCTTGCGTATCGCCGACCATTTGCGATCGCGAGCCGAACTCGATCCCGGTCGCAACATCATGGAGCTCGCCGCCCTGATCGAAAACGAGCAGGTCCGACTCAGCTTCGACCCGAGCAGCACCCACTACGCGGACCGTGTGCGACCCGGTGATCTCGATGCGCTCGCTGTTGCGACCGGGTGCTCCGATGAGGGCTGGTTCCAGCGACTCGCCACGTGGATACGCGAACAACCCGGTGCTGTCGTCACCGTAAGGTCCATCGCCGGGTCGCTGTCGTCTGTCGCGGTGGTCTTCACCAGTTCGACGGTTCCGTCCTGGGCGCTCGACCACATCGAGGTCGGCCCGGTCCTCGACTACGCGCGGAAGACGGGTCACATCGACGAGGCCGTCTTTCTTCAGGACGTCACGATCATCGAGTCGCCCCTCACGTCGGCTGCGGCAGGTGAGATCGTCCGAGTCGGCAACGCTGCCGCACTCGTACGTAGCGGCATGCCGTCACCCCGGTACGCCTACGTGACGAGTCCCCGAGACGAGATCGCACCCCTCGAGTCGGTCGGCTACGTCGAGGTTCCCGAGCTGCGCCGCAACGACGCCGACCGGGCCCTTTCCACCATCGTCTGCGACTTCGGCCCTGACGGCATGGTCGGCAAGGCCTACGACATCATCCGCTTCGAGCAACGCGACCTGCTGCCTGAACGGTCAGCAGGGGCCAAGCTCGTCACAGCGATCCGTTGCTACCACGACGACGAAGCGCTCTCTGCCGTGCTGGACGCGCCCGCCGACAGGGCCCGTCAACTGATAGCAGAGGCGCTCGAGCGCGCCTTCCCGTCTCCTTCGGATGAGCGGCTCCGGCTGGCTATCGAGCGCACTTACCTAGACGCGCAGGGCGGGCACGGCGTGGCACAGCGCGAGCTGATCATGAGCCGGTCCAGCTTCTACCGCCATCTACAGGCTGCACGCCGCCAACTCGCCGAGCGCGGCCCGGTCCCGCCGGAGCAGCCCGACTACACCTGAGCCGCGGCGATCCCCGGCCATCGGCACCACCGACGGTCGAAGCAGCGCTCCTCCCGCTCGACACCACCGAGACTTCGATCCGACCTCGGAGTCGTTGACTTCGGAGCCGCTCTTGTGGGAGGCCTCGGCCACCTGTTGCAGTCGCGAAACTGGTCAGGACCGTTCCCTGTCGGCGGTTTCGAGGGCGTCGTAGGGTTACGGCATGCCGGACCTCGCGACTAGACCGTTGCGGGACTTGGTAGAGGATCACCGAGACGAGACAAAGGCCTTCGTCGCTCGCCACCACAGGCGATCGAACTACGGGTTGGTCTACGGCACGTTCCACCTTCGACCAGGGGGGATCGGCGATGCGGTCGAGACAATCAGCCCGGCGTTGCTGGCCCTGACGACCTCCTTGCCGTGTCAGGGCGTGTGATGGGAGGGTCACAGGGGTTCGAGGGCCTGCTCACCCCGTCCAAGATCACGGCGTGGCTCGACTGCGGCCACTACCTCACCCTCAAGCACCAGGTCGAGAACGGAACTCGACAGCGCCCGGATCTGCCGTTCGGTTCGTTCGCTCGCCTGCTCATGGAGAAGGGCCTCGCCCACGAAGCCGCTGTGCTCGAGTCGTATCGGGCCCGAGGATGCAACGTCGTCGAGGTCGAAGACCGCGACCGACGCAACCACGAGACGTTCGCGGCGTGGGCCGAACGGTCCGCTCCTCTGCTGTCCTCAGACGCTGATGTGCTCTTCCAGATGCCATTCGTTCACGACGGCATCCGGGGTATCGCGGACTTCCTCGAACGCGTCGTCGACTCCGACGGCACCGTGCGATGGGAGCCTGTTGACGCCAAGCTCGCCCGCACGGCGGCCAAACCCGGCCACGTCCTCCAACTGTGTTTCTACGCCGAAGCCATCGAGGCACTGACAGGGGTCACACCCGTCGACCTCAAGGTCTCGTTGGGTTCGGGACGGACCGAAACCGTGCGATTCGACGACGTGCGGCCCTACTGGAGTCGGTTGCGGTCTCAGGTCCGAGCGGCAATGGATGCCGACCACGATGACGCTTCCACGCGACCTGAGCCCTGCGACCACTGCGACTTCTGTGAGTTCGCACCCGACTGCGAACAGACCTGGCGTCAGGCCGACTCTCTCGTCTATGTCGCCGGCATCAGAAGTACTGAGCGAAAGGCGTTGGAGGCTGACGGGGTCGACACGCTCGCCTTGCTCGCGGAACGCACCGCCGAGGTCGGTGATCTGCGTCCGGAACGGCTCAGCCGGCTCAGGACCCAGGCGTCGTTGCAGGTCGAAGCGCGTGAATCAGAAGAGGCGGCCAAACCGCCGTTCCTGCTCATCGACCCGAACGATGACGAACCGGTGTGGGGGCACGGCTTCGAGCAACTCCCCGAACCCGATCCGGGCGACATCTTCCTCGACTTCGAGGGTCATCCCTTCTGGAGGCCGGACCGGGGCCTGTTCTTCCTGTTCGGATACATCGCTGCGGACGACACTGCCGAGTGGCGTTTCGAACAACTGTGGGCACACGACGAGACCGAGGAGGCAGCCAGGGTCGAGGAACTGGTCGGCTACATCGCGGCCCGCCGGGCGGAGCACCCCGGCATGCACGTCTACCACTACAACCACACCGAACG
>JAGQSN010000219.1 GCA_020439555.1 Acidimicrobiales bacterium
CCGACGTTGTGGTGGCTCTTGATCTTGGCGGCGGTCGCGGTACCGGACTCGATCACGTCCGGGTACAGCGTGCCCTGGACGAGGAACTTGGCGTCGTCGATCCCGCCCGCGGCCTTCTCGAAGATCCGGATGAACAGTTCGCCGATCGCCTTGCGCTTGTCCTCCGGGTCGAGAACGCCCGCGAGCTTCTCGAAGTACTGGTCCGCTGCGCGCACGTGGATCAGTTCGATGCGCTGGTGCTTCTGGAAGGTCTCGACCACCTGGTCGCCTTCGCCGAGCCGCATCAGTCCGGTGTCGACGAACACGCAGGTGAGCTGCGAGCCGATCGCCTTGTGGACCAAGGCGGCGGCGACAGCGGAGTCGACGCCTCCGGAGAGGGCGCAGATGACCCGGGCGTCGCCCACCTGGGCGCGGATCGCCTCGACCTGCGCGTCGATCACCGACCCCATCGTCCAGGCCGGGGGTGCCTCGCACACGTCGTAGAGGAAGTGTTCGAGCATCGCCTGGCCGTGCGGGGAGTGGACGACCTCGGGGTGGAACTGGACGGCGTGGATGCGTCGGCCCACGTCCTCCATCGCGGCGACCGGCGCGGCGGGCGTCGAGGCGGTGACCGTGAAGCCCTGCGGTGCCTCCGAGATCGAGTCGAAATGGCTCATCCACACCTGTTGACGTTCCGGCATCGACGATCCGAACAGCACGCCACGGCTCTCGACGCTCAACTCGGTGCGTCCGTACTCGCCGACTCCGGTGTTGGCGACGGTGCCGCCGAGTTGCTGCGCGACCAGTTGGGCGCCGTAGCAGATGCCGAGCACCGGGATGCCGAGGTCGTAGACACCCGGGTCGATCTCCGGGGCTCCTTCGACGTGCACCGACTTCGGACCGCCGGAGAGGATCACCCCCGCCGGCCGTCGGGCGGCGAGCTCCTCGGGTGTGATCGTGTGCGGGACGATCTCGCTGTAGACGTGGGCTTCGCGAACTCGCCGAGCGATGAGCTGCGCGTACTGAGCGCCGAAGTCGACGACCAGGACCGGCCCTTCGCGGTCCGCGGAGGTGGCCGGGCCACCAGGGTTGGAGGAAGCGGTGTCGGTCATCGGTTCACCGGGGTGATCGTGAGCTCGGCCTTCTGGAGCTCCTTGAGGGTCTGGTAGCCGAGGGTGGCCATCGCCCGGCGCAGTCCGCCGGCCAGGTTCGTGCGGCCGTCCGCTCGGTGAGCCGGCCCGGTCAGGATCTCCTGCAGGGTTCCGGCGGGTTCGATGGTGACCCGTTCGGAACGGGGAAGGTCACGGTGGCCGGTGTTGAGACCCCAGTGGGCGCCACCACCGGGCGCGTCGGACGCTGCGGCCAGCGGGCTTCCGATCATCACGGCGTCCGCACCGCAGGCGACTGCCTTCGCGATGTCGCCACCCGTTTCGATGCCGCCGTCGGCGATCAGGTGGACGTAGACGCCGGTCTCGTNNTCTCGTCGAGGTGGCGCATGCGGGCAGCTCTGGCGTCCGCGATCGCCGTGGCCTGCGCGGTCCCGATGCCGAGCACCTTCCGGGTGGTGGAGGTGACACCGGTTCCGACGCCGACGAGGATCCCGGCGGCACCGGTGCGCATCAGGTGGATCGCAGCCTGGTAGCTGCCGCATCCGCCGACGATCACGGGAATGTCGAAGCGGCGGACGAACGTCTTCAGGTTGAGCGGGTCACCGTCGCGGGTGAGGTGTTCGGCGGACACGACCGACCCCTGCACCACGAGCAGGTCCAACTCCGCGGCGAGCAACGTGTCGGCGAAGGTAGGGAGTCGTTGCGGCGTGATGGCCGCACAGGACACCTGCCCGGACGAGCGGATCTCCTTGATTCGATCGCGGATCAGTTCCTCGCGGATCGGTTCCGCGTACAGCTCCTGGAGCCGCACAACGGCATGGGCGGTGTCGGCCATCCCGGCGATCTCGGCAAGCAGCGGTTCGGGGTCGTCGTAGCGGGTCCACAGTCCTTCGAGCGACAGCACGCCGACGCCGCCGGCCTCACCGATCGTGACCGCCGTCGCGGGGCTGACGACGCTGTCCATCGCGGATGCCATGATCGGCAGTTCGAAGCGGAAGGCGTCGATCTCCCAGGACAGGTCGACGTCCTCGGGGTCGCGGGTGCGTCTGGACGGAACTAGGGCGACGTCGTCGAGGCTGTACGCGCGGCGCCCCGACTTGCCCATCCCGATCTCTGTCTCGGTCACTGCTGGTGCTCCTCGAAGCCCTTGCGGGAAAGAGCCGAGCCTACGTCGTGGCGGTCTCCGCCCCGAATGCCGGTCAGGGGCGTGTCGCGGTGACGACGACGATGCTTCCGTCGAGCACCACGTTGCCGTCCCGGTCGACGTGTTCGCAGTAGGCGTCGGTGACGGCTTCCACGACCGCCTGGCGCACCGCCTCGTCGTCCGGCACGACTATCCGTGTCGGGCCGAGTTCGAGGGCCCCCTTGGCGGCGACCTCCGGTGCCATTCCCCCGCCGATGGTCATCGGGAACGTGTGAGGCGCCCAGCCGACGTCGACGAATCCAGCGCCTTCGAGCAGTTCGGTGACCGCTGCCCGGTCGCTCAGCGAGAACGGTCCACCGTCCGCGGGAGGCACTTCGTAGTCGAGTCCCATCTCGTCGAGCACCGACGTCGCCACCGTGTAGGGCAGCTCGAACAACTGCGAGGCGTCACGCCGTGCCCAGACCGCGACGCAGAGCCTGCCTCCGGCTCGAAGCGCGCCGGACAATGAGGAGAACGCCCGGTGAGGGTCCGAGAAGAACATCACACCGAACCGTGAGATCACGACGTCGTGGGGGTACGGAGCCGTCCACTCGGCCACGTCACCGACGGTCCAGTCGATCGTGGCACCGTGATCGGAGGTGTCCGCCGCCTCGGCAGCCTCGATCATCGCTGCGGAAACGTCGAGACCCGTGACCCTGCCGTAGGGCCCTACGGCCCACGCGGCCTTGCGGGTCGTGGGGCCGTGCCCGCATCCGACGTCGAGGACCCGCTCTCCCGAGTCGAGCGCTGCAGCGTCGAAGAGCGCTTCGGTGACGGGCGCGAGCTGTCGGTCCACTCCTTCGGCGTTGCGGAGCCACCGGGCGACGCGGTCGCCTTCCCAGCGGTACTCGGCCGCCACCGCTTCTTCGCCGCTCAACGGTTCGAGTAGTTCGGCGCTTCGGCGGTGATGGTGATGTCGTGGGGGTGACTCTCACGCAGCCCGGCGCCGGTGATGCGGACGAACCGTGCCTCGTGGAGCTCCGCGATCGTTCCGGCACCGCAGTAACCCATGGCCTGGCGGAGACCGCCGACGAGCTGGAAAAGGATCCGCCTCACCGGGCCCTTGTAGGCGACCCGGCCTTCGATTCCTTCGGGCACGAGCTTCTCGGCGTCGATCACGTCGCCCTGGAAGTAACGGTCCTTGGAGTACGAGCGGGTCTTCATGGCGCCCATCGATCCCATGCCCCGGTACTCCTTGAAGCGCTCCCCCTGGTAGAGGACGACATCGCCCGGACTCTCGTCGACCCCGGCCAGCAGGCTGCCGAGCATCACGGTGTCGGCACCGGCGGCGAGCGCCTTGGCGATGTCACCGGAGAACTGGATGCCACCATCCCCGATGACGGTCGCCTCGTACCCCTCGGCGGCGCGCGCTGCGTCCGCGATCGCGGTGAGTTGCGGTACGCCCACTCCGGCGACGACCCGGGTGGTGCAGATCGAGCCAGGTCCGACGCCGACCTTCACGGCGGAGGCACCGGCGTCGAGCAGTGCCCGGGTGCCGTCGTAGGTTGCGACGTTGCCGGCCACGATCGGCACCGGGAACTCGGCCACGATCTTGCCGACGATGTCGATCACCCCGGCCGAGTGACCGTGCGCGGTGTCCACGACGAGAAGGTCTGCACCGGCGTGCACCAGGGCAGCGGCACGTTCGAACGCATCGGGGCCGGTTCCGACCGCGGCGGCGACCCGCAGGCGACCGGACCCGTCCTTGGTGGAGTCCGGGTACTTGATGCGCTTCTGGATGTCCTTGACGGTGATCAGACCGCTGAGCCGACCGTCCGCGTCGACGACCGGCAGCTTCTCGATGCGATGGCGTCCGAGGATCTGCTTCGCCTCTTCGAGGGTCGTGCCGACCGGGGCGGTCACGAGGCCCTCGGAGGTCATGACGTCACCGATGCGGGCGTCCGGGTCGTCGTGGAAGCGGAGGTCCCGGTTGGTGAGGATGCCGACGAGACGCCGTTCCGGGTCGGTGATCGGCACCCCGGAGATCTTGTAGGTCGCCATCAGGTCCTGGGCGTCCGAGACGAGCGCGTCGGGTCCGAGCGTGACCGGGTCGGTGATCATCCCCGACTCGGATCGCTTCACCTTGTCGACCTCGGCCGCCTGATCCGCGATGGACAGGTTCCGGTGGACCACGCCGAGGCCACCGGCGCGGGCCATCGCGATGGCCAGAGACGCCTCGGTCACGGTGTCCATCGCGGCCGACAGGATCGGGATCTGCAGTTCGATGCCCGGCACCACCGACGACGCGGTGGACACCTCGTTAGGCAGAACATCGCTGGCCGCCGGGACCAGGAGGACGTCGTCGAAGGTGAGTCCTTCGGTGGCGAAGCGGTCGGTGGCGTCGGCCATGTCAAGTTCTCCGGGGCGGCAGTTCGTTGCCGCAGGCTACCAACTGGGCTCTCAGGCGACGAGGTCGAGGGTGGGCCCTGCGACCTTCGGCACGACGTCGGAGACCTTCGGCGTGTGGAGCACCTTCTCCGCGATCTCGGCCTGGAGTGCCCGGAGGTCGTTGGTCGCCGGGACGTCCCCCTGGTCGAGAGTCGCCAGGCCCGGCCACTCCCCGTGGACCCCGCCACGGACACCGGCGCCGAGCACCATCGCAACGCCGCCGGTGCCGTGGTCGAACCCTCCGGACGCGTTCTCGGCGACCCTGCGACCGAACTCGCTCATGATCACCACGCAAAGGTCGTCGTGGCGGTCGAGGAGAGCACCTACGCCACGGTCGAGGCCGGCGATCAGTTCGGCCAGGGCACCATCGGTGGTTCCCTGCGCATCGTGGGTGTCCCAGCCTCCGAGGTTGATCATGAGGACCTCCGTGTCGAGGTCGGCGTCGAGCACCTGTGATCCGGCCGCGAATACCTCGGCGGCCTCGCCGGTCCCGAAGTCGGAGTCGTCGCCGCTGCTTTCCGCGAACCCGGTCTCGCTGCGATCGAGGACGGCGGTCGCGGCGGTGACCCCGGCGACGGCCGGTTCGAGGGGTGCGCCGCTCCAAGCCTTCAGGACCGTCGCCGTGTCGAAGCCTTCGGCTCCGGACCGGTCGATTCGCACACGGCTCTTCCTCCCTCGACCGGTCCGAAGGGTGCCGAGTCCGATGGAGGACAGGTCCGGCACCCCGAGGGCGTCGTTGGTGCCGCGGAGCGTGGGCGGTATCGACACGGTGCCGACTGCCACGGCACGGAACGGCGAGGACTTGGACCCGGCGGTCGCGGCCAGATGCCGGCCGATCCATCCGGTCCCACCCGTGGAGGTGCCTCCGGCTTCGAGGGCCGCCTGGGCCTGGAAGTGGCTGCGGGTCTGACCGGCATACCCGGCGGCCGGGACGACCGCGAGGGTTCCGTCGGCGGCGAAGCCGGCCAGGCGTTCGAAGGACGGGTGCAGGCCCAGCGTCCCGTCGAGGTCGTGGACGGCGGAGGCAGCGAGGGCCTGAGTCGGGCGGAGGCGCCGGTAGTCGGCGTCGTTGACGGGGGCGACGAGGCTGAGGCCGTCGGCGCCGCCGCGTAGGAAGACGATCGCAAGTCTGGTCATGGTCGGCTCACACGAGTTGGAGGTCGGGGCTGCACAGGGTGAGCAGCATCTGGTCACGGTCGGAGGTGTCGATCCGGCGGGGGTCGAGAGCGAGTCCCGGGACGCCGTCGTGGGCAAGGGTGATGAGGCTGTTCCAGCGGGAGATCACCGCACCGGCGTTGGACCACGCTGCGCTCGGAGTCGGATATCCGTCGGGTGCGGGCCACGCATACGGGACCTGGCCCATGACCCTCAGCACCCCGAACAGCCCGCCCGCGATCGACTCCACGTCGTCCGGCTTCGGTTCGGCAGCCGCCCGGCGGAGCGTGGTTGCAACCATGTCGATCGGCCGGCGCAGCATCTTCGTCGCGGCGGCCGGGAAGCGGTCCGACGTGAGCAGGTGTGCGACGACCGGTCCGAGCCGGGTGTCCTGCTCGTCGTAGATGTCGACCGCCTCCTTCACGAGCGGGTGGTCGGCTGCGATCTCCTCGCTGACGAACCGTCTCGCCAGTAGGTGAACGAGGCGCTCGGCGGTGGCGGGATGTCTGGCGAGGTACTCCAGGAAATCCTTGCCGTCTGCTTCGCCTCGCCCCTTCGGCTTCCATCCGAGGATGTCTCCCCCTTCGGCCAGCGGGCCGAGGGAGTGCCACTCGGGTTTGAACGTGAACTCGGCGGTGCGCCTGTCGAGCGACCAGCCCGAGAACACGTGAGCCGCCTCGACGACGTCGGTCTCGTCGTAGCCGCCGTCGACTCCGACAGTGTGCAGTTCCATCAGTTCCCGGCCGAAGTTCTCGTTCGGTCGGTTGGTGCCGTCGGCCCGGCTGGCCGCGTTGTCCAGGGAAAGAAGCATCGCCGGGTGGCTGGCCATCTCGACGAGGAGGTCCGCGAAGCGCCCGAACGCGTTCTCGCGCAGCATTCGGTCGTAGGACGGGAGGAAGTAGAGCTCGGGAACTCCCGAACTCGACACGTGAAGGCGATCGGCCAGCACGTCGACCATCCGTTGGCGCAGCTGATCCGGCGCGTAGGCGGCACCCAGGACAGTACGGGCGGTGAGCACACCGACCGACGCTCGGCGCAGTTCCGCCTTGTCCTCCTTGGCGAGCCGCCCTCCTCCGGGGCGCTCGGGCAGGATGGCGTCGATCGCTCCGTCGAGCTCGGCGAAGGATCCTTCGGCCTGTTTCGGAGCGGACGCGATCTGGCGGTCGAGCCAGGTCGCGAACCCGACGGAGGAGACCTCCTTCCAGAGCGTCGGTGTGACACCGAAGGATGCGCGCTCGATCCGCAGCCGCAGATCTGCGTCCGAATCCGCTCCCCCGCCCGCGCCGGGTCCCGATCGGGTGGTCGAGGACGAACCGGAGGCCCTTGGCGACGCACCCTCGGTCGAACTGCACCCTGCGGCGATCCCTGCGAGGGCGATCGTCTGGAGGAGCTGACGACGGGAAAGGTGCCAGCCGTCTCGCCCGGCTGCTGTCACCGACCGCAGCAGCGAATCTGCATCGAATGGTTCCACGGGTCCGATTCGACACCCGAACCCTGGCAGGCCGCTGGCGAAACCCGCAACGTTGCCCGTGAACTCGGGAACCTGGCTTTGGGCCTCAGCGGCGGAGCGACTTGAGGATCTGGCGGGCGACGGCCGTGTTCATCTGGTACACGGCCGTCTTCGAAGCGTCGCGGGCGAGCTTCACGACGCTGCCGCCGGTCACCTCCTCGACGCTGTCGAGACCGTCGACCATCGCCTGCTTGGCCGTGTCGGTGGCCTTGTAGCCGGCGTTGGTCAGCGCCTTCATGACCTCGCTCTGCGCGATCGGCTCCGGGGCAGCCGACGCGATGATGCGCAGCGCTTCCTTGGTCAGCTCGGCACCCTGTTCGATCGCCTCGTGGGTACTGAGGTTGCCCTCTTCCTCACCTTCGACCGAAGCGAGCCACCGCCTGACCTTGACGACCAACTCGCCATGGGTTTCGCCCTCGAAAGAAAGCTGTGCCATAGGTGAACGCTACCGCCGACGTCCGGCCACGGACCGGCATGCCGAGTCGCCCCGCCGCTCGTGTCGGCATTCGCGTGAGCTTCGGGACATGCGTCACCCGAGCCGGCTGACGCCGTCCACGTGGCTTTGCGCTGGGGTCAGTTCGCGGTCGGGTCGAGTGGGCAGTTCGCGAACCAGGCGAGGCGCCCGGACTGACGTCTCACCACCCGGCCCCAGAGGCCGTCGGGGTCGCCGGTCGCGATGTCGTCGGGTGCCGCGTCCACGACCCACCATGCGCCGTCGGAGATCTCTGCCTCGAGCTGACCGGGGCCCCAACCGGCGCTGCCGAGGAATAGTCGCAACCCGAACCACGGCGGGTGTTCGTCACCCGGCGGCCTGGCGAGATCGATCGTTCCCAGTTCACCGACGAGGGGGGCGAAGCGGTCGTCGCCGCTGCCTCCGCGGGCCAGGCCGATCAAGGATTCGGTGTCGACGGGTCCGCCGAAGAACACCACCCCGGGAGCGGCGACGGATCGATCCCAGCCCTCGGTCACGTCACGGACGAGCATGTCGCTCGGGCGGTTCAGCACCAACCCGAAGGCTCCGGTCTCACGGTCATGCGCCAGTAGTGCCACGACGGTCCGCTCGAAGTTCGGATCCCCGATCAACGGCGTGGCCACCAGCAACCGCCCTGCGTGGCTCATCGCGTCACCACCCCAAACCCTGTCCCTGACACGTCGACGCGCCTCGAGTGGGCGACGGTGGACGCAGCATCGGAGCAGGCAGGGAACACGAGTAGACGCTACTGCCACCCTCCTCGACTGCACCCAGGACCCCACATCAGTGCGGCTCGCAGGCCTCGGTCAGTCGCCCCAGTACTGACCGATGATCTTGGTGATGTCGTCGTCGGCCTGATCGATGGCCTGGTCAGGTGATGACCCTCCGAACAGCATCCCCTCTGCTGCCTTCTTGATCACGTTGCTCTGACCTTGCAGTTCCGGCACGAGCAACGGACCTGGATTGTCCGGGTTCGCGGTGGCGATGCGCTTCGAGGCAATGGCCATCACTCGTCCGGGGAAGGTCTTGCCTTCGAGGAAACGGCGAACCGCCGGGCTGTCGGCGACGTTCTTCTGGAACGGCAGGTATGAGGCTCCCGTGAGCCAGAGCAACCCTTGTTCCGGCTCGAGCAGGAAGGACAGGAAATCCCAGGCGGCCGCCTGCACCTCTGGTGCGGACCTGTTGACGATCATGAATCCGTTGCCGTGGTGCAAGCCGCCGTTGTCGTTTCCGTCGAGCGTCGGGAACGGTGCCGCTGCCGGCTCGAGGCTTCCGCCCTTCCCGCCCGACATGAACACTTCGATGGAGGAAGCGGCACCGGACAGGTGGATGGCCATCGAGGACTTGCCTTGGAGGGCGAGCAGGCTGTCGATGAACGTCGCCGGGAGCAACAGGCCCTCGTCGTCCATCTTGTTCAGCCAGTCGAAGATCTCGTGCGTCGTCGGATTGTCGAACGTGGACTTCGTCGGCGCGCCGGTGCGGCCGTTGTTGTTGTTCACGATGGACTTGTCCGCAGCAGTGAGCCACTCCATGATCGGACCGCCGTCGTAGACGGCGAGCGGCTTCTCGCTCGCACCCGCCTTCTTCAGCGCCTTCGCGGTCTTGTAGAGCTCGTCGAGCGTCCGTGGAGGCTTGTCCGGGTCGAGGCCGGCTTGCCGGAAGTCAGCTGCGTTGATGTAGAGGATCGGCTGGTTGAGGCCGACGTAGCCCGGCCAGAACACCCCGTTGACGGTGTAGAAGGAACGGACGGCCGGCTCCAACGTGTCGAGATCGAAGCCGGCCTTGGCCATGCAAGCCTGGGCGGGCAGCAGCGTGCCGGTGTTGACGGCACTCAGGATCTCGTCGTCGTAGATCTGGGCGATGTCGGGAAGCTGGTTGTCCCTGATCGCGCTCTGGTACTTGAGGTAGAGCTCGTCACCCTGATTCTGGGCGACGACTTCGACCTTGTCCTGCGAAGCGTTGTAACGCTTGACGAGGTCGAGCAGGGTGGTCTCGACCTCAGCGGTCTCCCGGTACCAGAAGGTGACCCGCACCTTTCCTTTCGCCTTGTCCAGAGCGTCGAGCGGGCAGTTCGGGAGCTTCACGTCAGGCTTGGCGGAACCGTCGCCCTTGTTGCCGGAAGGAAAGTTTCCTGCCGCACCGCTCTGCCCGCCGGGCGGGCTCGTCGGACCAGGCGCACCGCAGGCAGCCAGAACCAGCGCGGCGACAACCACCAGACAGCGCGTCACGGTGCCGGCCCTGCGCATCACTTCACCGCGCCTGCCGTCAGACCACGGACGATGTGCCGCTGGAACACGATGAGCAGGATCACGACGGGAATGAAGGCGATCAACCCTGCTGCGGCGAACACGTTGGAGCGCTCCGCGGTCGTCAGGCTCAGGTCCTTCAGCAGGATCGGCAAGGTCCGGCGCTGAGGATCGGTGATCACCATGCGCGGCCACAGGTAGCTACTCCAGGCGAGCAGCGTCGAAACCAGCACGAATGCGGCGACGACGGGGCGGGTGAGCGGCAGGGCGATTCGCACCAGGAAGTGGAGGTGTCCGAATCCGTCGAGCCGGGCCGCTTCGTGGAGGTCGCGGGGGATACCGCTGAAGCCCTGACGCAACAGGAAGATGCCGAAACCGGCGGCGGCGAACGGCAGCACGAGCGACTGGTAGGAGTTGACCCATCCGAGGTCCCGGATCGTTCGCACATTGGCGAGCACCGTCACCTCCATCGGCAGCAGCAGGGTCGCGATCGAAACGGCGAAGGCGAGTCGCTTGAACGGGAACTCGATGAACGCGTACGCGTACGCGGCCAAGGCGGACGTCACCAGCTGGGCGACGACGATGAGAGCGGTGACGATCGCGCTGACCAGGAACGCCTTCGCCATGGCACCGTTCTGCTCGTCGAACGCCCTGGAGAACACGTCCCATTGGACGTCGACGGGCAGCAGACGTCGTGTCGCGGAGGCTTGCCCGTAGCGAACCGGGTTGGACAGCGCGTTGACCAGCACGAGGAACAGCGGGGCCAGCACGGCGAGCGACAGCACGCTCAGCAGGATGTGCCAACCGATCCGATGCGACAGCCGCGACGACGGGGACGGTCCGGTCGAGGACGGTCGGGTGTCGCCGACGAGCACCGGCGCGTCGGACTCGACGGGCTCGGCTGATTCGTCAGTCATAGTGAACCCTCCGTTCGAGGATCACGAACTGGAGCAGGACGACGATCGCGGTCACGACGAACAAGCCGACCGCCATAACCGAGCCGGTCCCGATCGACACGGGCGTGTTGCTCTTGAAAACTTTGTAGAGCAACGTCTCGGTCCCCTCGTTCGGCCCCCCCTGGGTGAGCAGGTCGACCTCGGCGAACGCCTGGATGCCCGACGTCATCAGGATGACAGCGAGGAACATCAGGACCGGCGAGATCATCGGGAGGGTGATCCTGAACAGGCGACGCACCGGGCCGTAACCGTCCAGCCGGCTGGCTTCCACGATCTCCTCGGGGATCGCCTGCAACCCGGCGAGCACGATCACGAACGACAGCCCGAGGTTCTGCCAGATCGCCGGCAGGGAGACACCGAACATCGCCATGTGGCTGTCGTTCAGCCAGTCCACCTTGAAGATGCCCACGACCGGGTTGATGAGCACGAAGAACACCGTCGCCGCCACGGCACCGGCGGTGGCGATCGTCGATGACAGGGCCGTCTGGTAGATCTTGATCCCTCGCAGCTTCCGGTCCGCTGCGAGGGCGAGCAGAACGCCCGAGACCAGCCCTGCCGGCACCGTGTAGAGCAGGAACTGGAAGCTGTGCCAGAGGCCCTCGCGGAACTCGTGGCCCGACAGCACGTCCCAGTACTGACTGAACCCGACCGACTTGTACCACTGCCCGCCCTGGCGGCTCTCGTAGGTGCCCCACCCGATGATGCGCACGAACGGCACGAACGCGAACAGGATGAAGACGGCCATCGACGGTGCGATGAACAACAGACCGAGCGCCGAGTCTCGGAGCCGGTACCGCCCGCGGAACAGCTTCACCGTCGCCGCCTCACCCGCAGGCCGTCGCTCGATGGCCGCGCACCCGACGGCTCAGAAGGGTCATCGGCGCAACTCAATCACAATCCGGAAACGAACGTCTACCCAATCCGAGTCGACGCTCCGTTGCGCGTGGTCCCCGTACCGACCGGGGATCGCCCGTACATCCCGTTCTCCGAGCGGTTCAGTCGTGGCCGATGTCGCCGCGACCGAGCGTGCCCGTGATCAGGCCGAGCAGTTGGCGCAGCATGGCGGCGGTGGCACCCCAGACGGTGTCGCCGAACAGTTCGAAGAACACGATCGGCCGGTCGGATCCGAACAGGGGCCAGCGTTCCTCCCTGAACACGCCCGGTGAGAGAAGCTCCGCGAGCTGAACGTGCAATACCGCGTCGACCTCGGACGGGTTCGCCTCGAGGACGGGCCGTTCCGACAACAACCCGACGTAGGGGACGATGAAGGATGAACTGGTGATCGTCGACAGGTGGTCCAGCTCCCCGACGATCTCGACCTTCGACGGGTCGAGCGAGACCTCTTCCCAGGCTTCGCGTCGAGCCGTCGACTCCAGATCCTCGCCCGGTTCCTGCCTCCCGCCGGGGAACGCGACCTCGCCGCGATGGACTCGCAGGTCCGAGGAGCGCCGCGTGAGGACCACCACGAGTCCCCCCGTCTCGTCCTCGTAGCAGGGGGCGAGAACGGCCGAAGCGAGCGGGACGGAACCGGCTCTCGGGGACGGGACGGCCGGGCCCAACCCTTTGAACGCGCGGCGCAGGTCGTCCGCTGTCGGATGCAGCAGGTCCGGCGCGAGGGCGGCCCACGGCGCCGGCGCCCCCGCCTTCACCCCTGGAGGGCGGGGGATGTGTTGAGGGCCACCTCGTCGCGCTTCGGCCACAGTAGCGTTCAGCTTCGAGGCCGGGTGCCCGACGACGGGCAGCCGATCGACGGCGACGGGTCCATCCGGGCAGCCTACCGACGCACCCGAAGGGGCCGACCGACCCCGACCTGCATCAGCGATGACCGAAGCGCACGTCGGCACTAGCCTGGTGACGTCCCCGTCGGGGACGGGATGGGAGAGCCTTGGCCGGAAACGGATCGACGGGATACCTGCGCAACAGCCCCCGCCAGGCGCGCTCCGCTGCACGGGTGGAGCGCCTGCTCGACGCGGCCGAGGAGGTCTTCGAGGAGGTCGGCTACGACGCTGCCACCACTAACCTCGTCGCCGCCAGGGCGGATGTACCCGTCGGGACCCTCTACCGCTGGTTCCCCGACAAGGGCGCCCTCGCAGAGGCACTCACGGACCGTTACCTCGAGGAACTGCTCAAGGTCTACGCGGAGCTCTTCGAACACCTCGACCCGGGTGAGCGGATCGGCGACTTCCTGCGTCGTGTCCTGTTCCTCATCGCCGAACGGGCCCGGAGCCAGCGTGCGCTGCCGGCACTGCTCGTGTCGACGATGGTGCCCGGCCGGCGTTCCGAGGCCGGGGCACGGCTGCGTCAAGCCTTGACCGACAGCATCGCCGAGATCATCGAGATCCGCGCACCGGGCGTGCCTGCCGACGTGCGTGACGAGACGGCCGAGGTGTGCACGACGTTGACCCATCTGGTCGTGGCGGCGACCACCGACGAGGACGAGGACCACGGGACGAGGCTCGCCTCCGAGTACGTCGACGTGCTCATCGCGTATCTGGAAGCGAAGTTCCCCGACGCCGACCATCCCGCCTGGTCCGATCCCGACGTCGCGGTGCGACCCCGCTTCCCTGCACCCAACCGCGCGGCCCGCCTCGCCGCTTCCGGTCTCACCGGCGACCAGTCTTGACCCCACGCCAACCGCCGCACGCGTTGCGCACCGCGCCCCGTCAGCAACGTGCCCGCAAACGCATCGAGGAACTGCTCGACGCCGCGGCCGAGGTGTTCGACGAACTCGGCTACGAACGGGCGACCACGTCCCTGGTGGCCGAGCGTGCCGGTGTCTCGCCCGGAACCTTCTACCGCTGGTTCCCCGACAAGCCGACCCTCGCCGACGCGTTGGCCGAGCGATATCTCGAAGAACTGGGCGCGATGTACCAGTCGCTTCTCGGAGCCGACGACGAGCCCGCCGAACCCGCCGCGGAGCTGATCTCAAGGGTGATCCACGCTCTCACGGCACTGGTCACAGAGCATCCGGCCTTCGGTGCACTCCTGTCGAGCGCTATCGCTCCAGGCAATCCGTCCGCGGCCGGTCAACGACTCCGGGACGACATGAACCGCCAACTCGTGGCGGTGCTCGACCTACGTGTCCCGGGCCTCGACCCAGCAGACCGTGACCGGGTGGCGTTGGTGCTGCTCGACGTGGCGCTCACGTTGCTGTCGACCGTCGGCCACCTCCCACCGGACCAGCGGGAAGCGACGACGAACGAGTACGTGGATCTGATCGTCTGTTATCTCGACGTGAAGTTCCCGGCCGAGGACGACCCGGCATGGGACGACCCGAACCCACGCGTCCGCCCGATCCGTCCGGCACCACAGATCGGCAACGCTGCGGGCACCCGCCGCTGATCCGACCTTGGAACGTGAAGAGCCCGGGCCGGAGCCCGGGCTCTCGACGAAGTGTCGGTCAGCGACCGGGGATCACATCATCCCCGGCATGCCGCCCATTCCTCCCATGCCA
>JAGQSN010000016.1 GCA_020439555.1 Acidimicrobiales bacterium
ACAACGTCCTCACCTGGGACCCGCGCGGGTTCGGGTCCTCGACGGGCAAGGCGCAGATCGACAGCGCGGACGCCGAGGGCCATGACGTGCAACTGCTGATCGACTGGGCGGCGACCCAACCCGGCGTGCAACTCGACGCCGAGGGCGACCCGCGTATGGGGATGGTCGGTTTCTCCTACGGAGGCGGCATCCAGTTCGTCACCGCAGCGAACGACTGCCGGGTGGATGCCATCGTTCCCGGCATCGCCTGGAACTCGCTCGAGACGGCCCTCTACAAGAACGGGATCGCCAAGCTCGGCTGGTCGGAGTTCCTGCTCAAGGTCGCTCCCCCCGACAAGCTCGCCCCGGAGATCCTCTCCGCCGCCGACAGCGGACGGAAGACCGGCACCGTTTCCAAGGCCGACGCCGACTGGTTCCGCTCCCGCGGACCCGGCGACCTCGTCTCCAAGGTGGACGTGCCGACGCTGATCCTCCAGGGAACGGTCGACACCCTGTTCACCCTCGACGAGGCCGTCGCCAACGAGCACCTCCTGCAGAAGGCCGGGACGACCGTCTCGATGATCTGGTTCTGCGGTGGCCACGGCGCGTGCCTCAGTTACGACGCCAGCAAGGACACCGAGTGGCTCAGCGACGCCACCTTCGCCTGGCTCGACCGCTATGTGAAGGGTGACTCCAAGGCCGACACGGGAGCGGCCTTCCGGTTCGTCGACCAGTACGGCGACCACTGGAGCGCCGAGAAGTACCCGGACGCGACCACCGGCGACGGAGAGCCCGAGATCCGCGGGAAGGGCCACGGGACCCTCGACCTGAAGGCGGATGGCGGAGCCGGGCCGGTCACCACCAAGCCCGCCAGTCAGGACATCCTCGCCGGGGCGGTGACCACGATCACCCCCGCCAAGGCGACCAATGCCGTCGACGTCCCGATCCAGGTGGACGACGCCGGGATGGTGCTCGGTGCCGGTTCCCTGACCATCTCCTACTCGGGGACCGTCGCCGCCGGCGACCGCCCGACGATGGTCTTCGCCCAACTCGTCGACGATCGAACGGGCTTCGTGGTCGGCAACCAGATCACACCTGTCCCCGTCACGCTCGACGGAAAGCCCCACAAGCTCACGATCCCGCTCGAGACGGTCGCCCACCGCGTGAGGGCGGGTGACAAGTTGACCCTCCAGGTCGTCGCGACCACCGTCGCCTACGCGCAGCCGCGGCTGGGCGGGTCGGTCGACTTCGACGACATCACCGTCGCCTACCCGCTCGTCACCTCGGGCCTCACCCAGGACGGCGATTCCGCGGCCTGAGTCCCCGTCCATCGAAGTTCCGACCGACGACCGCGTCGCCACGACCGGCCGTAGCCTGCGCCCATGGATCTGCCGGTCAACCCGCCGCTGCTGCCGATGCTGGCCAAGGCCGCGCCCGAGCTGCCCGACGGTGAGGAGGGGGCGTGGTGGTTCGAACCGAAATGGGACGGGTTCCGTTGCATCGTGTTCCGCGACGGTGACGAGGTGATCCTCGGGAGCCGCAACGAGAAGCCACTCACCCGCTACTTCCCGGAACTGATCGAACCGTTGACCGAGGCGCTTCCTGAACGGTGCGTCGTCGACGGGGAGATCGTCCTCGCGTCCGCTGACGGGTTGGACTTCGACGCACTCCAACAGCGGATCCACCCGGCCGAGTCACGCGTCCGGAAGTTGTCCGTCGAGACCCCGGCGCAGTTCGTGGCGTTCGACCTGCTCGCCGTCGGGGACCGCTCGCTGCTCGGCACATCCCTGATCGAACGTCGCACGGAACTCGAATCCGCGGTCACCCCGAACGCCACCGTGCACGTCACCCCGGGCACCTACGACCGCGACCTCGCCGCTGACTGGTTCTCCCGTTTCGAGGGCGCCGGCCTGGACGGGGTGATGGCGAAGGCGGCCGACGGCATCTACCAGCCGAACAAGCGGGCGCAGTTGAAGGTGAAGCATCTCCGAACAGCGGACTGCGTCGTCGCCGGGTTCCGCGAGCACCGCAACGGCGACGGTCCCGGTTCGCTGATGCTCGGCCTCTACGACGAGGACGGCAGGCTGCACCACCTCGGTGTCGCTTCGTCGTTCTCGGTGGCACGCCGTGCCGAACTCCGTGAGCATCTCGCCCCGTTCATCGCCACGGACCTGACCGACCACCCGTGGGGCCGCTGGGCCGAAGCGGCCGCGCACGCCGCCGGTGAACACGGTCGCCTGCCGGGAGGCCAGTCACGTTGGAGCGCCGGAAAGGACCTGTCCTTCACCGCGCTGAGGCCGGAACTGGTGGCGGAAGTCGCCTACGAACGCGTCGACAACGGGCGGTTCCGTCACAGCGCACGATTCCAGCGGTGGCGTACGGACCGGACCCCGGAGTCCTGCACCTTCGAGCAGATCGAGGTCGTGGCGCCCGAGGAGCTGTCCGCGGCGCTCGGTGCCCCCTCCCAGGACCCGGCGGATCGTTCGACGAACGGGCGATGAACCGACGCCGATCCCCGCGTCACAACGCCCGGCACGTGGCCCGACCGGTGTTGCTCGCCGCAGCGCTGGCCGTCACTTCGACGGTCGCTGCGTGCAGCACCGGAGGTTCGAACACCGCCACGTCGACCACCCTCTCCACGGGTGCACCGTCCACATCAACGTCCCCGACGACCACCGCCACCACCGCTGCTGGTTCGACCGCACCTGAACCCCGGGTCGACGTACCGATCCCCGGTCCTGCTCCATCACCCGACGAGCGTGACGTCCCCGACCGGGCGCTGCCCGGTCTCGGCGACCCTCGCATCGACGTACACCACTACGACGTGACCCTTCGAGCGGACCCGGGCGCCGCGACGATCTCCGGTCGAGTGGTGCTCACCCTTTCCGCCCGCACGACCGAACCGCTCCGGTCCTTCACTTTGGACCTGCGAGGCCCGAAGGTGCGCAAGGTCACCGTCGACGGAACCCCGGCGACCCACGAAACCGAAGGCGACCAGGTCTCGATCACCCCTGAGGAGCCGCTCGAACCCGACGATCCCGTCCAGGTCGCGGTCGACTACGGGGGCCGGCCCGAACCGGGTTCGCTGCTGGGACTCGGCATCAGGACCGGCCTCCGCCACGACGAGGACGGCGGATGGTTCGCCATGTCCCAGCCGGAGGGCACGCGCACCTGGGTACCTGTCAACGACCACCCCTCCGACAAGGCCACGTGGCGGATCACCCTCGACACACCCGTAGAGGTCGTCGGCGTCTCCAACGGCAGGCTCGTCTCCAACGACGTGGCGTCGTCGCCGGGTCTCGGCGGGAGCGAGAAGGGAGAACGTCGACACTGGGTGTGGGAGGTCGACCGTCCGATGGCGACCTACCTGGCCGTCGTGGCGATCGGCGACTACGACCTCGTCGAGAGCACCGGCCCGGCGGGCGCGAAGGTCCTCGAGGCATTCACCCACGAGCTTTCCAAGAGCGAGCGGGCCCGCTTCGACGATCTCGACGAGATCGTGACCCGCTTCTCCCGCGAGTTCGGCCCGTACCCCGACGATGACCTCGGGGTACTCGTCGTCCCGTCGTCGCTGGGCGTCGCGCTGGAGACCCAGACGCGACCGCTGTTCGGCACCGACTCGTTCTCTACGGACCTCCGATCGGTCCTCGCCCACGAACTGGCCCACCAGTGGTGGGGTGACGCCGTCACGCCCCGGACGTGGGCCGACCTGTGGTTGAGCGAGGGCTTCGCCACCTATTCACAGTGGCTCGACGCGGAGCAGACCGGAGGAACGTCCGTGCGGGATCAGGCCGAGTCGACCGGCGGCACCGACCACGCCGTCACCTCGGTGGAGGCCGTCGCCGGGGTCGGTCGGGCGCTCTACGACGGCGGGGCGACCGCCCTCCAGGCGCTGCGCGACGAGGTCGGCGCCAAGGAGTTCACCAAGGTCCTCCGAGCCTGGTTGCGGCGCTACGACGGCTCCACCGCCACGACCGCCGACTTCGTGGCACTCGCTTCGCGGACGACGGGCCGGGACCTCTCCCGCTGGGCCCGGACATGGCTGTACGAACCTCAACCCGCCTACCACGGGAAGTGAGTCCAGCCGGACGAGTCGCGTCCCCACCCAGCGCGCCCAAAGCGGCGGGTGGTCGGTCACTGCTGTGGGAGCACGTCTGTGCTGCTACGAGGACCATGTGGTTTGCGGCACGCGAAGGGTGACCGGTAGCGTTCGCTCCGCTTCGGCAACGGAGCATTGGAGCCGGCGTCCTCGGACACCGGCTCTGGAGGTCCCGTGGTGCAGTTTGGAGTGCACGCCGGCCTGTCAAGCCGGAGGTCGCGGGTTCAAATCCCGTCGGGACCGCTCCGGTGGTCGGATTCGTCCGGCCACCGGCCAACCAACACGGTCGGGTAGCTCAGTTGGCAGAGCGTCCGCCTGAAAAGCGGAAGGTCACCGGATCGACGCCGGTTCCGACCACCAACGAAACAGCAGGTCAGGTCCGGTTTCCGGCCTGACCTGCTGTCGTTCTCACGCTCGGCCGGAAGGCGGCGATCGGGCGTCCACGCTAGAACCGCCTTGGTGAGCACAGACGACAGCCCGAGCCTGGCCGGGCAGGACCGCACCGGAGCGCTACAAGAACCCAAATCACTGTGGAGCCGCTGGGGGCAGTTCTGGCTGCGGCACCCGAATTGGCTCTCCCTCGTCACGGGCGCCCTCGTCGGCGCTCGGCTCCTGAGTAGCGGCGCCTCGGCGTTGGCGGCGGCTGTGGTCTCGGTCGTCGCAGCAGTCGTCCAGGCGATCCTCTACGCACGCTTGCTCTCGCAGATTCGTGGCCGGCGAGCTCGCTGAATCACAGGGCCAAGCGCAGTCACGACCACTGGACAGCAACCGCAAGCGACGAGCCCTGGGTCACCAGTGAGGACGTCCGCCGCCAGGCCGCGTGAGCTTCCGCCTCGTTGGCATCGGCGCGACTCGATCTGAAGAGCGGAAGGTCACCGGATCGACGCCGGTTCCTAGCGGAGGTGGCGCAGGTCCGAGGCCAGGTCGTCGACGTCGACCTCGCTCGGCCACACCACCCGCAAGCGGCCCTTCCCGTCGATGCCGGTGAACGAGGCCGTGTGGTCGACGGCGTAGTACCCGTCGGCGTCGGGCTCGTGCAGCTCGTAGAAGATCCCGTAGCGGGCTGCGGCGTCGGCGATGGCGTCGGCCGAACCGGTCACGCCGACGATCCGATCGCTGAAGTGCGACGTGTACCGGGCGAGGAGCTCGGGGGTGTCGCGGTCGGGGTCGACCGACACGAAGTAGACGACCACGTCCTCGCGATCGTCGCCGAGCTCGTCGATCGCCCGGGAGAGCAGGGCGAGCGAGGTGGGGCACACGTCAGGGCACGACGTGTAGCCGAAGAACAGGATCGCGAACTCGCCCTCGGTCGCCTCGCGGAAGGGGAAGGGCTCGCCGTCCATCGTGGTGAGGGTGACGTCGGGGCGCTCGAGGCCGGGCTCGATGAGCTCGCCGCCCCAGTCGCCCTCGACCGGCTCCTCCTTGGAGGTGTCGGGCGCGCTGGCCTTGCCCAGGCTGCACCCGGCCAGCCCGGCGGCCGCCAGCCCGGCGGCGCCCAGGCCGAGGAAGGCCCGGCGGTCGAGGTGGCCGCCGGTCGGCAGGTCGCGACGGAGGCTCGGACGCCCGGAGGGGAGGTGCAGCGCCATGGGCCAAGTCTGGCCGCTGCCCCCCACCCGCCGACAGTCGGCCCTGCTCCGTTCTCGACCGCCGAGCGCGCGCTTCCGCGCGCCACGGCGTTCAGAACCGAGGCGGTTCCGTTCTTGACGTGGTGACGCGCGGTTCCGCGCGCCCGGGCGTCAGGAACGGAGGGCGGCGAGGGCGCCGACGGCCTCCGGGTCGCGCCCCAGCGAGCGGGTGATGATGATCGGCCGCTGAGCGGCGGCGAGGGCATCGGCGGCGGCGG
>JAGQSN010000220.1 GCA_020439555.1 Acidimicrobiales bacterium
CGCCGATGCCCTTGCGCAGCAGCGCCGCCTGCTCGGCCGCGACCTCTCCGGCCACCTTCTGGACGTGGTTGAACGCTGTGGCGAGCTGGCCGATCTCGTCGCTCGTTCCGACGTCGATCGTCGTCAGACCGCTGAGCTGGTACGCCATCTCGTCCTCGGAGGGGTTCCGGAGGGACTCGACGAGCTTCGGCATCTGCTCCTTCGAGAGGCGATCCGCAGCTTCGGTGAGCGTCCGGAGCGGCCGGGTGATCCGGCGACCGAGCACGACCGCTGCCGCGGCGGCGAGAAGCACCGCGAGGAAAGCGGCTGCGATGAACAGCGTGGCCGCCCTCTCGGCGACCTGGCGGGCGTCCTCCGCGCTGGTCACGAGTCTCTGGTCCAGGTCGACCTCGACGTCGTGGAGCCCGTCGAGAACGGCGACGGTGTCAGCTGCGATCTCCTCGGGCTTGTGTGCGGCGAGGGTGGAGTTGGGGCCGGTGACCGAAGCCCGGACGGCGTCGAATCCGAGCCTGCCCTGAGTGGTGAGAGCGTCGCGGATGGCTCCCTTGTCCGAGGTGTCCGCCAGCGAGTTGAGGACGGCCAACTTGCTCTGCTCGTCGGAGCGGGCGATCTTGAACTGGTCGAAGCCGACTTCGCCCATCTGACCGGCGCCGCGTCCTCCGAGCATCAATGCGCCCTGACGGGCGAGCGTCGCCTTGTACGAGGCGACGGCCGATGCCGTCCGGAGCTTCGCCCCCACGGACGGGTCCGAGACGGCCGCGGCGATGGCCTCGTTCACGATGAGGAACGACGTCTCGGTCGCCTGGTATGCGTCGATCGCCTGGGTCCACGTGAAGCCGGCGTCCACGGTCGAGCGGATGAACGGCATCTTCGCGTAGGAATCCGATGCCAGGGTGCTCGTCGAGCGGAGGTTGGAACCCATCTCCGGGACCGGGCCGTCGAGCGCCTTCAGGGCTGCCGTGGACGCAGTATCGGTCTTCTTGCGTGCTTCGTCGAGCTGGGACTTCCACTGCGTGCGGCCGCTGGCGACGTAGCCGGCGCTGTAGATCGCCTCGCTCTGCAACGCGTCCACGAGCGCGGCGTTGGCCTGCGCCATTGACACGAGCGCGACGACATCAGCGCTGCGGTTCGCCGATTCCTGGCGGGACCTTGCGCCGAGCGCGGCGAGCAGGACGATGATGACCATCGGGCCTGCGACCAGCAGTACGAGCTTGTTGCGGATCTTGAGACCGTCGAACACGGCAGTCCTCGCAGAAGGGAACGAGGGGCATCACGGTGCTGATGCCCGCTTCCCTGATCGGCCGGACCCTACCGTCCTTGAGGACCCGGATGGTGGCAAGCGCCGAGAATCTCCTCCCACGTGCATCTGCGCGGGACGGAAAGGAGTGGCCTTGGTCAGCGCAGGGGCACTGCGGTTGGTGCGATCGGGGCCGGCAGGCTCGTCGAACCCATCAGATCCCGGTCCACGGCAGCGGCGCAGGAACGCCCCTCGGCGATGGCCCAGACGATGAGGCTCTGGCCACGCCCCATGTCACCTGCGACGTAGACGCCTTCGACGTTCGTGCGCCACGAGTCGTCACGAGCGACATTGCTCCTCGCGTCGAGTTCCACACCGAACTGTTCGGTGATCCAGCCCGACTCCGGGCCGGTGAACCCCATGGCGAGGAAGACGAAGTCCGCCTCGATGTCGGCTTCTGACCCTTCGACCTTCTCGAAGCGGCCGTCCACCATCTCCACGGCGTGCGTTCGCAGCGCCCGGACGCGACCCGTCCCGTCGTCGACGAACGACTCGGTGTTGATGGAGAAGACCCGCTCCCCGCCTTCTTCGTGGGCGGATGAGGTCCGGTAGATGAGCGGCCAGGTCGGCCACGGGGTGCTGTCGGGCCGTTCTTCGGGCGGCCGCGGCATGATCTCGAACTGGTGGATCTCGCTCGCGCCCTGACGATGTGCCGTGCCGAGGCAGTCGGCCCCGGTGTCACCCCCACCGATGATCACGACCTTCTTGCCGGCCACGTCGATGGGAGACACCTCCATGTCCCCTTCCTGGACCCGGTTCGACAGCGGCAGGTACTCCATCGCCTGATGGATTCCGTCCAGTTCACGGCCGGGGATCGGGAGGTCACGAGCCACGGTCGCCCCACCGGCGAGGACGATGGCGTCGAAATCGGCCTTCAGCTGGTCGCCGGTGACGTCGACGCCGACGTTCACTCCGGTACGGAACTCGGTCCCCTCGGCGCGCATCTGGTCGAGACGGCGGTCGAGGTGGCGCTTCTCCATCTTGAACTCGGG
>JAGQSN010000221.1 GCA_020439555.1 Acidimicrobiales bacterium
GGCATCTGGGCGACGTGGCCGAACATGTCGGGCAGGTAGCCGATGCGCATCGCGCCGCCGAACTCGTCGGCGCGATGCAGGCCGAGTTGCAGGTTCCGCACGAGGGTCTCACCCGAGACGAGGAACTCGTCGGGAAGCGTGTACCACGGTCCCATGGTCACCCGACCGGACCGGTTCAGCCGTGCCAGCGTCTCCCGCTGGTCCGGGCGGATCTCGAGGTAGTCGTCCACGACTGCCATCTGGCCGTCGAGCTGGAAATGCTCGTAACCGGTACCTGCCTCGAGTTGGGGCAGGAGCAGGTCGATCAGCTCGACGAGCTGCATGCGGAACACGGGGAACGGCTTGTACCACTCCCTGTCCCAGTGCGTGTGGGGCACGACGTTCACCTGGCGGGCCATGCTTCGCACCGTAGGCGGAAGGTCCGACGCGCGCTCGGTCGCCGAGACCCGGTCACGTGGGATGATCGACCCATGCGGATCGCGTTCGGCACCGACGAGACGACTCCGGTGACCGAGGGGATCGTCGGACACCTTGTCGCGGCCGGTCACGACGTAGTGGAGGTCGGAACGGGTGAGGCCTGGGCGTCGGTCGGGCGGGCGGTCGGAACCGCCGTGGCCTCGGGGGCGGCAGACCGTGGGATCGTCTGCTGCTGGACAGGCACTGGGGTGAGCATGGCCGCGAACAGGATTCCAGGTGTCAGGGCGGCGTTGTGCACGGATTCGGAGACCGCCCGTGGGGCACGTCGCTGGAACGATGCGAACGTTCTGGCGCTCGGTCTCCGCCTGACGACGGCAACGGTGGCCGAGGAGATCGTCGACGTGTTCCTGGGCGACGAAGAGGTGGACGAGGCCGAACGGTCCTCCATAGACCTCCTCGACGAACGGACGTGAGAGTCGACGGTCGTGCGCACCCGGAGGCGTGAGCCGGGGTCCGTGCCTACGATGCGGGCATGCCCATCTTCGTGATGCTGTCCACGCTCGGTCCCGACGGTTACGCCACGATGCGTGACAACCCGGACCGCCTGCGCCAGGTGAACGCCGACGTGGAGGCCATGGGGGTGAAGGTCCTGAGCCAGTACGCATTGCTCGGCCCTTACGACTTCCTGAACATCCTCGACGCTCCCGACGAGGTGACCATGTCCAAGGTCGCCACCACGCTCTCTGCCCGCGGCACGCTCAAGACCGTGACGCTGACGGCAGTCGACGTGGAGGACTACATACGGGGCATGGGCGGTCGCGTCGAGATGTGATCCGGCCGCGGGTGCGGCACGGCCGAGGTCAGATCCACCACATCGAGTTACGACGTTCGCGTCGGACATCCGCCGCAGCGAAACTGACGGGGAGCACCTCGTCGTCGCTGCGGCGTCGGATCAGGTAGCGGTCACCGTCGTGGCCCTCGACGGCGAAGCCGCCCGACCAGTCGAAAGCGGAGCGAACCTCGACTCGGGTGCCGACGCCGAGCATGGGGCGCTCGTCGGTTTCGCCGGCAGTCGTCATCGTCGGCAGATTACGGCCGCTCACTGCTGCGACCGCGGACTCCGTCGAGGCCGAACGGCTCGGATTACGGCGGTATCCTGACTGCCATGACCTCACCCCGGTCACGTCAGGCGAGTCAGGCCGAGACGCGAAGCCGGCTGCTGCAGGTGGCCGAAGAGATCCTCGCCGAGCAGGGCTACCAGCGCGCGTCGCTGGAGAAGATCGCAGAGCGCGCAGGCTTCACCAAGGGCGCCGTCTACTCCAACTTCGCCAGCAAGGAGGACTTGACGCTCGCGGTGCTCGACTCGCACTTCGCGGACTTCCTCAACGACCTGGAACGGCGCCTGAACGATGCTGCGCCGACCCTCTCCGCGAGGGTCGAGGCCCTGGCCGGGTGGTGGCGAGACATCGTCCTGCACGAGCGGTGGGGCGTGGTGATCCTCGAACTCGCCGGCGCGACCCGTGACCGTCCGGCGTTCCAGGAGGCCCTCGCCGAACGGGAGCAGATGATCTTCGACTTCTGCACCTATCTGGTGCAGGCGGAGATGGACCAGTTCGGTCTCGAACTCGAGATGACCGCCCGCGAGATCGCCGAGGCGCTCGTCACGATGGGCATCGGTATCGCCTTCGCTCGCTCGCTCGACCCGAAGATCTCGGCGGACACCTTGGCCAGGACGGCGCAGGCTCTGATGGTCAGGTGACCTGACCCCCGGTAAGGCGTCGCGCTGGATGGGCTCAGGTCGTCCAGCGGAAGGTCGGGTGTACCTGGACGTCGCTGCGGAGGCTGTTCGCGATGTAGCAGGACCGGTGGGCAACCTCCACGAGGTGATTGAGGCGCGCGTCCTCGGGCCTCGGGTCGTCACCGGCGAGAAGCGTGATCGTCGGGTGGAGGTCGATGCGTGTGATCCGCGTCGGCGGGTCGTCCTCGGGCATGACGGCCACAGCGTCGTCGTGGTACTCGATGACGTCGAGGCGGGCCCGTGCAGCGACGGCCAGGAAGCTCAGGAGCTGACACGACGACGCCGCCGCGACCAGGAGCTGTTCGGGGTTGAGCAGCGACGGGTCCCCCCGGAACGCCGCGTCCGAACTGAGGGTGAGTCCTTGTGAAGCCGCGACCGCGGTGACCGAATGGGTCCGGTCGTAGTCCTCGTATCCTTCACCGGTCGATCCGGACCATTCGAGCCTCGTTCGGTACTGGTGGGTCACGCCCGTCATCTGGACCTCCTTCGTCGGTAGCTTCGCAGAGCCCCACGGGTAGCGTCGTCCGGGATGGCACAGACCTCCGCTCCTCCGCTCCGCAAGGCGCTCAAGCGGACGGCACCGGGCACGAAGGTCGAGCGGGAACTGTGGGCGGCAGGCCACTCCGTCGTCGTCGGGGTGGACGAGGTGGGCCGAGGAGCCTGGGCAGGGCCGCTCACGATCGGCGCGGTGGTCATCCCGAAGGATCGGCGCGTCAACAAGATCCGTGACTCGAAGATGCTCACGGAACGGGAACGGGAAGCCCTGTTCGACCGGATCACGGACTGGTGCGACAACTGGGCGGTCGGCCACGCCACGGCGCGCGAATGCGACGAGTTGGGCATGTCCGAGGCCCAACGTCTCGCAGCCCGTCGAGCGATCGACGGGCTCGGAGTCCCCGTCGACCAGGTTCTCGTCGACGGGAAATGGGACTTCGTGGGTGGCGGCAGGACGCGCACGATCGTGAAGGGTGACGCTTCATGCCTGTCGATAGCCGCGGCTTCGATCCTGGCGAAGGTGACCCGTGACCGGATCATGCGCGCCGAGGACGACCAGTTCCCCGCGTACGACTTCGCCTGGAACAAGGGCTACCCGTGTCCGCGGCACCAGCAGGCACTCCGGGGCCTGGGCCCGTGCTCGATCCACCGTCTGAGCTGGTCGTGGATGGACGACATCCCCTGGACCGGGGCGCGCCGCTACGTCAGGCCGGACCCGCAGGGCAGCCTCTTCACCATCTGATCGACCGCCTGAACGTGCAGCGTCGCCGAACGGCTCGGACCCCGAGGCTGGGGTCCCGGGGTCGATGACCGGTACCGTCGAGACCATGCGTTCTATCGGTCCGTTCCGGCCTCGACCCGTGACTGTTTTCGCCGCGCTGACGCTGCTGATCTGGACGACACGGATCCCTCTGGCCTGGACCAATCCGGACGACTCGGTGGGCGAGAAGGTCATCTGGTCGACACCCATCACCTTGTTCGTGATCGCCGCTGCGGCCCTCCTGCTGATGCAGGCCAGAGGTGCCGGTTCGACCGCACCGTTCGCGAAGCTGGTGAGGGCTTTCGCCGCGGGCACCGTCGCCTACTGGACGATCCGTGTCGTGATCATCGTGGCGGGGGACTGGTCGGTCGGGTTCAAGGCCGTGCACGCCGTGCTGGCGATCGTCTCGTGCGCGGCTGCCGCGCTCGCGTGGAGGTCGCTGGCAGCCGGGGATGAGACTCCCGCGGACGTGGAGCCGGCAGTGTCCCGTCGCTAGTCTGCGATCACCATGGGTCAGTCGATCGTCGTCACAGAGAAGCCGTCGTCAAACCGTGGCGTCGTGCGCTTCGAGACCAACCGCATGCTCACCGGGACGGGCCACGAGCGCTACGTGTCCGGTCAGGACGTGTGGGGCCACCGTCCGCCCGACGAGCTCGCCCGTCGTCTGTTGGCCCGCGACAACGTGGCTGGTCTCCAGGTCCACGGGAACATGGTCACGGTCGACCTGAACAAGGGTTACGACGCCGGTGGGATCGCCGAGGTCATCGAGAATCTCTACCGCTTCTACCCCGACGTCGAGAAGGCCGTCGACTCCAGCTCCGAGGCCGTCACCGCCCAGGTCCTCTCACCAGAAGGGGCCGAGGAGGACGAACCGGCAGCGGAAGCGGCCTCGACGGAAGCCTGAGGAACCTCGATGCGCGCCGACACCGACGTGCGTCCACCTTCGACCAGCCGCTTCGTCGCAGCGGGCCTCGTGGTCGTCTCGCTGCTCGTCGGCGTCGTCGCCTGCAGTTCGGACAAGGGCGGCGACGAGAACTTCCCCGAGGCCAAGACCGATCAGGCGGCTCGCGGTAGGGAACTGATCCTCCAGGGTGGTTGCGCTGCCTGCCACAACACCGACGGCAGCAAGACGTCCGGACCCACGTGGAAGGGGCTGGCCGGCTCGACCGTGACTCTCTCGGACGGTCGCAAGGTCGTCGCCGACACGGCGTACCTGACCAAGGCGATCGTGGACCCGAAGGCCGAGGGCCCGCTCGGCTACCCGAAGGTGATGCCGAGCTTCGCCCATTTGAGTCCCGGTGACGTCGCCGCGATCGTCGCCTACATCGAGGGCCTGCCCAAGGATTGACCACCCGCTGCGAGCGCGGGCGACGACCGGTGCAGCGGGATAGTTTCCGGCCATGAGCGACCGGAACGTGAAAGTCCTCTTCGAAGGCGGTGGCTTCTTCGAGGGGCCGCGCTGGCACGACGGAACGTGGTGGGTGTCGGACTTCTACCGCCACCAGGTCGCCACGTACGCGGCAGACGGTACCGAGACGGTCCGCGTGACGGTCGACGCGCAACCGTCGGGGCTCGGCTGGATGCCCGACGGAACGATGCTCGTCGTGTCGATGAAGGACCACCTCGTCCTGGCCGTCGGCGATGACGGTTCCACCTCGGTGCACGCCGACATCTCGGCGTACTGCGGTGGGATCGCCAACGACATGGTCGTGGACCGCCACGGTCACGCGTTCGTCGGGAACTTCGGGTTCGACCTGATGTCCGGCGGGACGCCGGCGCCGGCCGACATCGTGCGAGTCGATCCGGACGGAACGGTCACCGTGGCTGCCGAGGCCATCGACTTCCCGAACGGTGCGGTCATCACACCGGACGGGTCGACGTTCATCGTCGGCGAGACGATGGGCAACCGCTACACGGCGTTCGACCTGGCCGAGGACGGCACCCTGTCCAACAGGCGGGTCTGGGCCGAGTTCGGTCCCAAGCCCGACGCCACGGACATCGCTGCTGCTCTCGGGCAGCTCGTCGTTTCGCCGGACGGCTGTTCGCTCGACGCCGACGGTCACATCTGGGCTGCCGACGCTCTCGGGAACCGGGCGGTCCGGGTCGCGCCCGGCGGTGAGATCGTCGACGAGATCCGAGTGCCCGGTGACCTGGGCGTCTACGCGTGTCAGCTCGGTGGTGAGGACGGTCGCACCTTGCTGCTCTGCGCCGCGCCGGACTTCTTCGAGCACAACCGCGCGGTCGCCCGCGAGGCGGTCCTGTTCACGACGACCGTCGACGTGCCGCACGCCGGGTTGCCGTGACGGCGGCCTCGGAACTGCCCCGTCTCTCTCCCGCCGAGGTGGGGCTGTCCAGTCGCGCCGTGCTCGACCTGCTCGACGATGTCGAGGCGAGCGGACTCGAACTCCACAGCCTGATGATCCTGCGGTCCGGTGGCGTGGCCGTGGAGGGCTGGTGGACGCCCTACCGGCCGGAACTCCGGCACCTGCTCTACTCGTTGAGCAAGTCGTTCGTGTCGTCGGCCGTCGGGCTGCTCGTCAGCGACGGGAGGCTCAACCTCGACGAACGACTCGTCGACGTGCTGTCCAGATGGGTACCCGATGTCGTCCCCGCTCGGGTAGCCGACATGACCGTCCGGCACGCGCTGACCATGTCGACGGGACACACGGTCGATCCGATCTTCCCGATGCTCGTGTGGTCGACCGAGAACCGAGGCCAGGACTGGCTCACCGGCTTCTTCGGCCTGGAACCGGGAGCGGAGCCAGGCTCCATCTTCACCTACGACCAGCTCGCCACCTACGTTCTCAGCCGGATCGTCACCGAGCGCACCGGCGAGCGGGTCGTCGACTTCCTGCGGCCCCGGCTCTTCGAACCCCTGGGAATCGACGCTCCGATGTGGTTGACCGACGGTCAGGGGCACGACTGGGGTTTCTCCGGACTGCACCTCCGAACCGAGGACGTCGCCCGGTTCGGGCAGATGCTCCTCCGGAACGGCGAATGGGACGGTCGACAGGTTCTCCCGGCGGGCTGGGTGGCCGAGGCGACGAGGTTCCAGGTAGCCAACGACCGAGAGCGGCGCGCCGCCCATGACTTGGAGACGAACCCGGACTGGCTCTCGGGCTACGGCTACCAGTTCTGGATGTGTCGACACGGTTTCCGCGGCGACGGCGCCCACGGACAGTTCTGTGTCGTTTGGCCGGAGGAGGACGTCGTCATCGCAACCACCGCCGCGCTCGAGGACATGCAGGGGTTGCTGGACCGCATCGAGTCCCACCTGATGGCCGGCATCGGGGAACCGACCGCAACGGAGGACGGCCGGCTCGCGGAGCGCCTCGACTCTCTCGCACTTCCGACGGTCCCTCACGACGAGGGCGGACCCTTCGGGCCGCTCTCGGTGGTCAACGACGGCAACGGTCAGGCGCGGAGGCTCCGGGCCGTCGACGTCGAGGAGTCGCCGGACGGGTGGAGGATCGGGCTCGACCTGTCACTGGGCAACGGAGGAAGCACCCGCGGCGAGTTGTCGGCGGGCCGCGGGCGATGGGTCGAGGGTACGTGGCCGTCCGAACCCGCAATGCCGGTGGCGATCTGCGGCGGACGGATCGGAGAGGTTCTGCGCCTGGACGTCGCCTTCGTGCAGACACCCCATCGCCTCGTCCTGGACGTCGACCCGGCTGCGGGGACCTTCAACGCCAGTTGGCCTGCGTTCCCGTTGCACGGTTCGGACCCGGCGGACTTCGCCGTCGTCTGACCTGCACGGGTTACCGTTCGATCGTGCACGCCGAACGGCTCGACAGGGTTCGCAGACGGATGGGGGAGCAGGGCGTCGACGTCCTCCTGTTGTCGGTCGGTCCTGACCTGCCGTGGCTGATCGGGTACGAGGCGATGCCCTTGGAACGTCTCACGATGCTCGTCGTGCCGGCGGACGGTGATGCGACGTTGGTCGTCCCACGCCTCGAAGCGCCGCGCGTCGTGCCTCGGGCCGGGGTCTTCTCGATCCGGGCATTCGAGGAGACCGACGATCCGATCGAAGTCGTCGCTGGCCTGACCGGCGCGGCACCGACCGTGGCGATCGGGGACCGGACCTGGGCCCGCTTCGTCGTCGACCTGCAGCACCGTCTCGGTTCGTCGACGTCCTGGCGTCGTGCATCGAGCATCACAAGCCCGCTCCGCGCCGTGAAGGACGACGCCGAGATCGAGGCCCTGCGGATGGCCGCCGCGGCGGCCGACCGGGTCGCGTCCCAATTGCAGGCAGGTGACGTCCCTCTCGTCGGTCGTACCGAGGCGGAGATCTCGGCCGACCTCGGCCGGCGTCTCGTCGACGAGGGTCACGCACGCGTGAACTTCGCGATAGTGGCCGCGGGCGAGAACGCGGCGAGCCCTCACCACGAACCCGGCGACAGGGTCGTCAGGGCCGGAGACGTTGTCCTGTGCGACTTCGGCGGAACCATGCTGACCGAAGGGGGAGCCGGCTACTGCAGCGACATCACGCGCTGCGTCTTCGTCGGTGAGCCGCCGGCCGAGGTGGCCGAGGCCTACGAGGTACTGCACCGTGCACAGCGGGCGGCCGTGGAGGCAGCGACCGTGGGGACGCCTTGCGAACGCGTCGACCAGGCGGCCAGGGACGTCATCGACGAAGCCGGCTACGGCGATCGCTTCATCCACCGCACCGGCCACGGCATAGGTGTCGAGGAGCACGAGGACCCCTACATCGTCGCCGGCAACGCCGATCCGCTGACCCACGGCCACGCCTTCAGCATCGAGCCGGGCATCTACACGCCCGGCGAGTGGGGCCTGCGCCTGGAGGACATCGTCGTGGCCTCTGGATCAGGCCCCGATCAGCTGAACGTGGCCGACCATTCCCTGGTCGTCCTCGACTGAGCGCTCAGCGCGCGCCCTTGCGCAACAGGACCGCCGGGATCGTCTTGAGGACGATCGCCAGGTCCGTCGTGAGGGTCCAGTTGTCGACGTAGTACAGGTCGAGGCGCACGTAGTCCTCGAACGAGGAGGAGCTGCGCCCGTTCACCTGCCACATCCCGGTGATGCCGGGCTTGACCCGCAGGCGGTTGTGGAGCTCGGGCTGCCATTCGGCGA
>JAGQSN010000222.1 GCA_020439555.1 Acidimicrobiales bacterium
CCCTGCAGGTCCGCGTAGGTGAGGGGTCCGTCGCTCATCGCGTCCGAGGATAAGTCCGACCGCGGACCCCCGACGGGAGGCCGCGACGCCCCCAACCACGAAACGGCGTAGGTCCGCGTCGGCCAGCGACGGAGAACTACGCCGTTCCGCCGGAGGTTGGGCTCGACCGGTGCGGAGCGGGCTGCTGCGGGCGTCGATCCAGTTCGACCTCGACCAGCAGTCCCACCAGGACGATCACGGCGACCCTGATCGCGACGGCCGCCGGCAGCCCCAGACGCGGCAGTTCCGCGGTGGCCCCGTGCCAGGCGGCGTACAGGGCGACGACGCTCAGGGCCACGGTGGCGACCGGGACGAGCGACCGCTCGTCGAGGCTGCGGAACCGGACTAGCGCCCAACCGGACACGACCACGAGGGCGAACACGAGGGAGCCGACCGCACCTCCCTGGAAGAGGATCTCCTCCACCGGCCCGGGCAGCACACTCCGCGAACTGCCGTACGGATCCGCCGACGCCAGCATCGAAACCGGCTGAGCCTTCGGCTCCGTGAACGGAGGTAGCTCCAGCCAGGAGCGGTTCGCTCCCAGGAAGTCAGGGATCGGCTTGCTGACGGCGTACCACGGATGGTCCAGCAGGAAGCGGGCGTAGACCGACGAGCCGGACTCGGCCACCCACGCCTGGAAAACGGGGTCCTTGTCGAAGGATTCGAAGGCGAGTTTGCCGTTCGCGGGCAGCGGCATCCCCTGGGCCTCGAACCAATCGAGTACGTCCTCGTGGGGGACGACCCGGTCGACCACGACCGTCGTGATGTTGTGATGGAGGATCTCCGTGTTGCGGCTGTAGGAGATCGTGGCGAGGACGCACGACACGAGCAGGCCCACGGTCACCACGGCATAGGGCAGGACGACCGCCCGTGAACTCCGCCGAACGGCCATCACCACGACCGCCACGGCCACGAAGGCGAACGCCAGCCATGCGGGCGGCATCAGGCTCTGACGCACGAACAGCCAGGGGAAGGTCGCGAGCAGGACGCCGAACGCCGCCGGTACGGTCGGGCGACGCACGAGGTTCAACCACGCGGCCACGACGAGGACCGTGAGCGACAGAGCCAGTGGCTCCGAGAGCATCGTCGAGTCCCAGTTCGTGATCGGAGCCGTGCACCCGAGGGCGACGACGGTGAGCGCAGAAGCGACCTGGATGGATCGACGTCGGAAGAGTGCCGCCACGGCGAACGCGAGGACGATCCAGCACAGCGCTCCGATGAACGCCTGTGCCAGCACGACGACGGCACCGTCGTCGGGAAGGATCTTGTAGAGGAGCGGTGTCGCCCAGGGCCGCCGCCATCGGCCGGAGAAGTCCAGCTTCTCGTACTCGGCGGAGTCGAAGTACCGGTACAGGCGCACGCCGAGCACGGCGATGATCCGCAGGGAGATCCCGAGCAGCACCAACGGAAGCGACCACCACCAACTCCGCACGAGCGACGGCAAGGACGCCGGGCCCGGATCTGCGACGCCCACCCGCTCCCCGGTCGGAGGCAGGTCGACACCGGGTAGGTCCGGGCCCGCCACGTCCAACTCGGCCCCTCCCGCTCCGTCGACGCCCATGGCGGAGTGCTACTCGACCCCGAAGTAGTACGGGTAGAGAGGCTGACCGCCCACGTGAACCTCCGCCGACACGTCCGGCCGGTTCTCGGCCAGCCATTCGGTGATGTGTCGGGTGTCGCCGGCGTTCGATCCTTCGCCTTCGATGATGGTGACGATCTCGTGCTCGTCGCCGACGAGTTCCGCGAGCAGACCGATGGCAGCCTCTGCCAAGCGAGGCGCGACGGCCCTGATGCCAGAGCGCGAAATCCCGAGGTAGTCGTCGGTGGCGATCGGTCCGACATCGCAGGTCGAGTCGCGCACCGCCCGGGTGACCTCGCCCGCCGCGACGTTCGCCGCCGCGTCCGCCATCGCTTCGGCGTTCACGGCGATGTCCGCTTCCGGGTCGTAGTCGATGAGAGCCGCGAACCCCTCGGGAATGCCCCGGGTCGGCACCACCCGCACGGTCCGGTCCGTCAGCGCGTCCACCTGCTCGGCGACGGCGATGATGTTCTTGTTGTTGGGCAGGACGATCACCTGATCGGCGTTGACCGCTTCGACGGCCTCCTTGATCTGGGCCGTCGACGGGTTCATCGACTGCCCTCCCGTGATGACCCGCTGCACCCCGAGGGAATGGAAGATCCGCTTCACCCCTTCACCGGTGGCGATCGCCACGACGGCAGTGGTGACGGGTTCGAGTTCGGGCTCGGGCGCCGGTTCGGCCTCGCGGACCCACCGCTCCTCCTCGAGCTCGTCGAGCAGGTCCGTCACCCGGATCTTCTTCGGGGTTCCGATCTCGATCGCCGCTTCGATCGCGGCGCCGATCTCGTCGGTGTGGATGTGGCAGTTGAAGAGCCCGTCGCCGCCGACGACCACGATCGAGTCGCCGATACCCGCCCAGACGTCCTTGAACGCCGGGATCGTCTCGTCCGGTGCCTCCAGCAGGTACATGACCTCGTAGCGGAGCCCGGCCAGGGCGGCGTGGTCGTGGTCCGCGTGATCCGCGTGGTCGCGGAGTTGGTCGACGTGCCCGGCGTCGGCGACGGCCTCGGTGACGGAGGCCTCCGGGACCGGGTGGCCGTCGACGACGTTGCGGAAGTTGTGCAGCAGCAGGAGCAGGCCCGTGCCACCGGAGTCGACGACACCCGCATCGGCGAGCACCTTCAAAAGTTCGGGCGTCCGTGCCAACGCGATCTCGCCACCGTCGAGCGCAGCGGCGACGACGGTCGCGAGGTCACCCGGAAGCGCCGCCTCCGCGGCTTCGGCCGACTCGCGCACAACGGTGAGGATGGTTCCCTCCACCGGGTTGCCGACCGCCTCGTAGGCACCCCTCGCAGCGCGGGTGAGCGCCGACGCGAACACGGTCCCGTCGATCGCGTCTGCCTCGGCGGCCACGGCGGTGAACCCGCGCAGGATCTGGGAGAGGATGACGCCGCTGTTGCCCCGAGCGCCCATCAGCGAACCGTGCGCCACGGCCTTGCAGACGGCCGCCAGCTCGTCCTCGGCGCCGTCGAGCTCGGCGACGACGGACTCCATCGTCAGCGCCATGTTCGTCCCTGTGTCCCCGTCGGGGACCGGGTATACGTTCAGCCGGTTGATGCCCTCCTGGTGGGCACGCAGGGCATCACGAAACCCGACGACGACTCGGCGGAGGTCTCCGGCACCGAGCCGGTCGAGGTTGGCCATGGCGGCGCAGTCTACGTTCGCCGCGCACGGCGGTTCGTAGACCACCCGAGCCGCTGCGAGCTTGTGAGCCGACGACCGCTACCTCTAGCCTTGCCCGTCGGTTCGGGAACGGTCCCGCCGAGCGTCAGAGTGATGGAGAGCCGAGATGGCGTCGATGTGTGAGGTGTGCGGCAAGAAGCCGTCGTTCGGCATGAGCGTCAGCCACTCCCACCGTCGCACGAAGCGGCGTTGGAGCCCGAACATCCAGCAGGTCCGTGCGGTCATCGCCCCCGGCACGGTCCGCCGCGTGAACGTCTGCACCGGTTGCCTCAAGGCCGGCAAGGTGCAGAAGGCGACTCGCGCCTGACTCCAGTCGGTCTCCTGCCGGCTCGCCCGGCACCGAAGAGCGGTCGCCGAGGCGGCCGCTCTGTCGCGTCCGACCCGAATCAGCGACCATCTCGTTCGACCACATGCGTCGTCACCTGATCGTGTCGGGTGATGGTGACGGGCATGCCGATCGCGAACAGCGATGACCGCCATGTCCGATTGTTATGACCGCCGACACGTCCGCCTGTGCGCGGGCGCCGCGGTCACAACTAGGCTCGCAACACCGCATCGACAGGTGAGAGGCAGTGTTGTGCAAGGTGTGATCAGGTCCTACGACCCCGGAACGGGCGACGGCATCATCCTCTGCGACACCGACCTCGTCGACTACGACCTGGCACCCGGGTCGTTGGTCGGCACCCATTTCCGCATGCTCCGCCAGGGGCAGAGGGTCATCTTCGACCTCGACGAGAACGGGCAGGCCACATCGCTGCGCCTGGGCTCGGAGGTCGACATGGGCACACCCGGGTTCGGCCCGGCGCCCGAGGTCTGACAACCGACGCGGTCGACTTCAACGGAGAACCATGACTGCCACCACCAGCAACAGCAAGCTCAAGGCCTGGGTCGAGGAGTGGGCCGGAATCTTCCAGCCCGATTCGATCCACTGGTGCGACGGATCCGCCGAGGAGTACGACGCCCTCGCGCAGACCCTCGTCGACGGTGGGACGTTCGAACGCCTGAGCGACGCGAAGCGCCCCAACAGCTACCTCGCCCTCTCGGACCCCGCTGACGTGGCCCGGGTCGAGGACCGCACGTTCATCTGCTCCGAGAAGGAGATCGACGCCGGTACGACCAACAACTGGCGTGCTCCGGCGGAGATGAAGGAGGTCCTCCTCGGCCTCTACCGCGGCGCCATGAAGGGTCGCACCATGTACGTGGTGCCGTTCTCGATGGGACCGC
>JAGQSN010000223.1 GCA_020439555.1 Acidimicrobiales bacterium
CAAGCTGAAAGCAAAAAATGTTCCCATCTGCCAGAATGGAGGACGGGAACGAGACCGCTGACTACACATTGCGGACTTTGAGCGGATGACGGGAATCGAACCCGCGTTATCAGCATGGGAAGCTGATGTTCTGCCATTGAACTACACCCGCAGAACTGATCGGCCGAAGGCCGTCACGGTCTCGTCACCCTAACCGACGACACAGATCCCGCTCACGACCATGCCCCGGGCAGGGTGCCGCTCGAACGTGAACTGCGGTGAGGGAGCGTGGGTGGTCCTCACGGTCCCTCGTCGGTGATCTGCTTGCGTGGCAATCTGACCCGATGCCAGAAGGTGTTCTGCAACCACGGCTCGAGGGGTCCGTCTCCCTGCCGGACGGTCGTCGGCTGGGCTTCGCCGAGTTCGGGGTTCCGGAAGGGACGCCGATCATCTGGCTGCACGGAACTCCCGGTGCCCGCCGCCAGGTCCCGCCCGAAGCGCGTCGACTGGCCGTCTCCGAGAAGCTGCGGATCATCGGAGTCGACCGACCCGGGATCGGTTCGTCCACGCCACACCTCTACGGGTCGATCGCGGACCACGTCGCCGACCTGCGGGTCCTGATGGACCGCCTCGGGATCGACGAAGCATCCGTCATCGGACTCTCCGGCGGCGGACCGTACGCACTGGCCGCAGGTGCCGGCCTCGCTGGCCGGGTCAAGGCGGTCGCGGTGCTCGGCGGGGTCGCCCCGACCGTCGGTGACGACGCGATCGGTGGTGGACTCGTGTCGCTCGGCAAGCGACTTGCGCCGGTGATCTCACGAACGCGAGGTGCGCTCGGCGCGGGCATCACCGGGGCCATCCGCCTGGCCAAGCCGCTCGCGTCTCCGGCTCTCGACGCCTATGCACGGTTCTCACCCGAAGGCGACCGGCGTCTCCTGAACCGGCCCGAGTTCAAGGCCATGTTCCTCGACGACCTGCTGAACGGAAGCCGCAAACAGTTCTCGGCACCTCTGAGCGACGTCCTGCTCTTCAGCCGCCACTGGGGTTTCGAGCTGGCCGAGGTCTCGGTACCGGTCGGCTGGTGGCATGGCGACTGCGACCACATCGTCCCCTACGACCACGGCCGTCACGTCGTGTCCCGACTACCCGATGCAGAATTCCACCCGCTCGCGGGTGAGAGCCACCTCGGTGGCCTCGACGTCGAGGCGCAGATCTTCGAGTTCCTGGCGAACCCGGCCCGCTGAACCTCAGAGGTCGTCGCGGGGAGTGAAGTTCTCCCAGTAGCGGCTCGGAGTCGGACCACGCTGGCCCTGGTACTTCGAGCCGACCTCCGCGGAGCCGTAAGGGATGTCGGCAGCGGTCGTCATCGCCAGGAAGCTGATCTGGCCGATCTTCATCCCTGGGTACAGCGTGATCGGAAGGGTCGCGATGTTCGACAGTTCGAGGGTGATGTGACCGTCCCAACCGGCGTCGATGAACCCGGCCGTGGAATGGATGAGCAACCCGAGTCGTCCGAGACTCGACTTGCCCTCCAGTCGACCGACCAGGTCGGTGGGCAGTCTGACGCGCTCGGCCGTCGAACCGAGAACGAACTCGCCCGGGTGGAGCACGAACGCACGGTCCGGGTCGTCGGGGATCTCGACCAGTTCGGTCAGGTCCTCGAGGTTCTCCTTGACGTCGATGATCGGTGCCGTGTGGTTCCGGAACACCCGGAAGTAGCGGTCGATCGTCAGGTCCACCGATGACGGCTGGATGCAGCCTTCGCCCAGCGGGTCGATCTCGATGCGGCCGTCGGCGAGGGCCTCGCGGATGCTGCGGTCGGAGAGGATCACGGCAGAACGGTAGTTGGTGCGGCGTCGCCGTCGGTCAGGCCGCCGAACCCGAAGACGATCCGGGCGTCTCGTCCCGATGATCCGACATCAGGTCGAGCACACCGGCGGCGCCCTCCACCACGATCACGGTCCCGTCGCTGAGTGTCGCCGAGACCGGGTTCCCGTCACGCAGGTCCAGCGCCACGACGTCGAGGCCGGTGCCGGTGTCGAGTAGTTCCCCGTCGTCGGTGACCGTCAGGCGGCGAGGCCTGCTGTAGGCGAGGACGAGGACCACGAGCACCACCGTCAACGCGACGGTCCGCTGGTTCGAGGTCGTGGCCCCGGCCCAGAAAAGGACGGTGAGCAAGTTCGAAACCGCATGCGCGGCTCCCATCGGCAGGACCGATCCCGACCGGTAGACGATGAAGGCGGCCAGCGCCGCGTACGCGATGAACGGGATAGCGGAACTCACGTGGATCATCTGTTCCCGGTGTCCCGGCAGCAGCACGAACCACAGGGCGGCGAACGCGAAGCCTGCAGGCCGGGCCCAGGTCTGGCGCACCCCCACGGCCCGGAACGCCACGGCCAGGATCATCGGGATGGCCAGGCGGTAGATGAACTCCTCGGAGAAGGAGGCGACGACATAGCTCAACCAGAGGTCCGCTCTACCTTTGTTCAGGTAGACGAGGAACAGCGCGGGGAGGACTCCTGCGATCAGGACCCAGTACCCGACGGCGACGGATCGGTTCGACGAGCGGCCCAGGAGACGCGATCCACAACCGGCAGCCAGGGCGAACGCCGGGATCACCGACAGCGGAAGGTCGAGCAGGCCCACCCGGACGGTCGGTATGAGATGGAAGAGGCCGAGCACCTCGATCAGGACCGTGAAGGTCGCCAGGAGGATGATCTGGCGACGATGCAGCGGCCCTGTCGGCCGTCGGGCGTCGCCCGGATCGTGCGCCGACAACGTGATGTGGCTCGGTGCGGTCATGCCGCACCGCCGATCGCGACGGTGCCGGTGTTGGGGGCAGGTAGCGCCTCGGCGGCGACGGTCGCTTCCAGGGCAGCGATCGCGACCTCGATCATGTCGTCGGTCGGCTCGTTCGTGGTGATGGTCTGGAGCCACGAGCCCGGTGCCATGAGGATGCGACCGAGCAACGTCTCCTGATGGCGGCCGGCGAAACGGATCGCCTCGTAGGCGACCGCCGCAACGAGCGGAAGACCCAGCACCCGCGAAGCCACGAGCACACCCCAGGACGGATTGCCGACGAGGGCGTGGGCGAGGATCGTGACGAGGACGACGGTCAACAGGAACGCCGTGCCGCAACGCGGATGCCGACGATCGAAGCGCCTGATCTCCTCCGGGACGAGGGGCCGCCGATGCTCGAACGCGTGGATCGTCATGTGCTCGGCCCCGTGATAGGCGAAGACGCGTGCCACGGCCGCCGATCGCGACAGGAGCCACAGGTACCCGACGAGGATCCCCAGACGGATCAGCCCCTCGGCGACGGAGAACAGGAACGGGTGGTGGACACCGGCGGCCTTCACCAGCACCGCCGGGAGCAGACCGAAGACTCCCAGAACTGCGACGACGGCGATCAGGACGGTGAGCGCCAGTCCGCCCCTCGAGTAGCCGTCGCCCGACTCGTCACCCCGTTCCGTCGCGCCCCACAGCGTGGCCCGGGTGCCGAGCACGACCGTCTCACCGAGGGACAGGACGCCGCGGATACCGGGCAGGCGCCGCCAGCCTTCGAGATCCGACAGCCTCCGGCTGGTCGTGGCGATCGATCCGTCCCGCCGTCTCACGGCCGCTCCCCAGGCAGTGCCGCGGCGCATCATCACACCCTCGACCATCGCCTGACCACCGATCGGTCCGAGTTCTCGGATGTCGGACGGTTGCGTCGCCACGGTCGCGGTCTCCCTCACCGGCCACGACGTGTGGACGGTGATCGCATCCTACGAACCGTGATGCACCGCTGTCTAGGCCGTTCGACCTACGCGTCGACCTGTCTGCCCTGGTACTCGATGATCGCTGCCTGACGGACCGATTCCCGACCGGCCTCGGGGCGCTCGAGCACGTCACTAAGCGTGGCCACGAGGCGGTCATGGTGGAACGGACGCGCCAGGAAGGCGTCCGTACCGGTCTGCCATGCCCGGAGCCCGACTGCCGGACCGTTGGCGAGGACCACGATCCGGCGCGAAGCAACCAGCGGGTCAGCGTGGCCCCGGATCGCCTTCACGACGTCTGGTGCGTCCGCGTCGAGGTCGAGAAGGACCAGGGTCGGTGCAGCGGCCAGTAGGTCACCGAGAGACGACGCCGAAATGTCGACGGTGACCGGTCGGTGACCCTGTGCTTCGACGATCCGGACGAGGATCTCGCGTGCGGTCTCGTCCCGCGAGGCGATCGCCACCGACGCGGATGTGCCCATCAGTCCTCGACGGTCACCGACGCGACTCGGTTGGCCTCACCTTTCTCGACAGCCTCGAGGAGGTGCATCGCGATGTCGGCCACCTGGACCTCCTCGTCCTTGCCGAGGCCCTTCACACCGTCGTCGATCATGATGTAGCAGTACGGGCACGCAGTGGCGATGCGGTCGGCACCGGTGGCGACGAGCTGTTCGGAGCGGGCGTCGTTCACCTTCGTCCCGATCGTCTCCTCCATCCACATACGGGCACCGCCGGCGCCGCAGCACA